>NZ_JBHTAC010000046.1:0-68398 GCF_042663325.1 Catellatospora aurea | reverse complement strand
TCTACGCCGTCGCCGAACGCCAACTCATCGGCGGCCTCGCCGGCAGCATCAAGGGCTGACCCCAACCTGCCCGCCACGGGCGCGGTCGTGCGGCGCAGCAGCTCGATCGGGCTGCTGCGCCGGGCCTTCGCCGCCGCACGCTCACCGAAGACGAAAGGGCGACCCGCCGTGGACGACAACCGGAAAGTGACCATCGCGGTGATCGCGCGCCTGGCCGGGGTGTCCGTGCCGACGGTCTCGCGCGTCATCAACGGCCGCTCCGACGTCTCCCCGCAGACCCGCGAACGCGTCGAGGAACTGCTCACCCGCCACGGCTACCGCCGCCGCCCGCCGAGCATGCGGGCCAGCTCCGGACTCGTCGACCTCGTCTTCAACGACCTCGACAGCCCCTGGGCCGTCGAGATCATCCGCGGCGTCGAGGACGTCGCCCACGCCGCCGGCATCGGCACCGTCGTCTCGGCCATCCACCGCCGCTCCGCCTCGGCGAAGCAGTGGATGGACAACATGCGCGCCCGCGCGACCGAGGGCGTCATCTTCGTGGCGTCGGCATTGGAACCACCGCTGCAGGCCGAACTGCGCCGCCTCAACATCCCCGTCGTCATCGTCGACCCGGCCGGGGTGTCGACGATGGACGCCCCGACGATCGGCGCGACCAACTGGGCCGGCGGCCTGCGCGCCACCGAGTACCTCATCGGCCTCGGCCACACCCGCATCGGCTTCATCGCCGGCCCGCCGCGCCTGATGTGCAGCCGGGCCCGGCTGGACGGCTTCCGGGCCGGGCTGGAGTCCGCCGGGTTGCCCGTCGACGACAGCCTGTTCTACCAGGGCGACTTCTACCACGAGTCGGGGTACGCAGGCGGCACCGTGCTGCTGGAGCGGGCCGACCCGCCGACCGCCATCTTCGCCTCCAGCGACCAGATGGCCCTGGGCGTCTACGAGGCCATCCGCCGCCGCGGCCTGCGCGTCGCCGACGACATCAGCGTCGTCGGCTTCGACGACCTGCCCGAGGTCCGCTGGTCGTCGCCGCCGCTGACCACGGTCCGCCAGCCCCTCGCCGAGATGGGCATGGTCGCCGCGAGAACGCTGCTGCGCCTGGCCCAGCGCGAGAAGATCGAGAGCCCGCGCATCGAGCTGGCCACCGAGCTGGTCGTCCGCGACAGCACCGCGGCCCCGCGCTCCTGATCGCCCGCCGATAGTTTCCGGAAGTTATTGACTTCAGGCGACGGCGGGGCGCAATATGGGAGCGCTTCCATCGATGTGTGCCGTGTCCTATATCGAGTGTCCTTCACCGCCGACGTCCCCTGCCCGGCCAGACGTCGCACTGATCCACGCGGGCGAGGCTGCTTCGGGGCACGGCACTGACGCTCCGCCATCATGAGGAGGACACCCATGACGCCCCCACGCGTCCCCGTCCACAGAGCACGTCGCCGCCTCGTCCAGCTCGCCGTGGTGGCGCTGCTGTCGGCGTTCGCGGTGCCGGTGCTGTCGGCCGCGCCCGCCAGCGCCTCCGGGCCCCTGCGCACCCACGCCGCGGCCCGCGGCAAGTTCATCGGCTTCGCGGCGGCCACCAGCCCGCTGGCCAACGAGTCGGCCTACCGCACCATCGCGCAGACGGAGTTCAACCAGATCACCGCCGAGAACGCGATGAAGTGGGACGCCACGGAGTCGTCGGACAACAACTGGAACTTCAGCGGCGCGGACCAGATCGTCAACTTCGCGGTCGCCAACAACCAGCAGGTCCACGGGCACACACTGGTCTGGCACAACCAGACCCCGGGCTGGGTGCAGGGCCTGGGCGCCACGGCGATGCGCAGCGCCATGCAGGACCACATCTCCACGCTCGTCGGCCGCTACGCCAACAACGCGAACGTGGTGTCGTGGGACGTGGTGAACGAGGTGTTCGAGGAGAACGGCAGCTTCCGGTCCAGCTTCTGGTACAACACGCTGGGCCAGAGCTTCATCGCCGACGCGTTCCGCTACGCCCGCGCCGCCGACCCCGACGCCCGCCTGTGCATCAACGACTACAACGTCGAGGGCATCAACGCCAAGAGCACCGCGATGTACAACCTGGTTCAGTCGCTGCGGGCGCAGAACGTGCCGGTCGACTGCGTCGGCTTCCAGACCCACCTGGCCACGCAGTACGGCTTCCCCAGCGACCTGCAGCAGAACCTGCAGCGCTTCGCGGCGCTGGGCGTGCAGGTCCGGATCACCGAGGTCGACATCCGTATCGTGATGCCGCGCACCACGGCCAAGGACACCACCCAGGCGACCTACTACAGCAACGTGGTCAACGCCTGCATGGCGGTCCCCGCCTGCGCGGGCGTCACGGTGTGGGGCTTCACCGACAAGTACTCCTGGGTCCCGGACACGTTCCCCAGCGAGGGTGCCGCGCTCCTCTATGACGCGAACTACCAGCAGAAACCGGCCTACACGGCGGTGCACAACGCGCTCGACAACGGCACCACCGACACCCAGGCGCCGAGCACACCGAGCAACCTCACGGCGTCGAACATCACGTCGAGCGGCGTGAGCCTGTCCTGGACGGCGTCGACCGACAACGTCGCCGTGGCCGGCTACGACATCCTGCGCGCGCCGGGCACCTCGGGCGGTTCGTTCTCGCAGGTGGGCACGTCGACGACGGCGTCGTTCAGCGACTCGGGCCTGTCGGCGAACACGTCGTACCGGTACCAGGTCCGGGCGCGGGACGCGGCGGGCAACGTCTCTTCGGCGTCGAGCGCCGTCACGGTCACCACGACCGGCGGCACCGGTGACACCCAGGCCCCGAGTACGCCGAGCAACCTGGCCGCCTCGGGCACCACGTCCAGCGGCACCAGCCTGACCTGGACCGCGTCGACCGACAACGTCGCGGTCACCGGCTACGACATCCTGCGCGCCCCGGGCACCTCCGGCGGTTCGTTCACTCAGGTGGGCACGTCGACGACGACCTCGTTCAACGACTCGGGCCTGTCGGCGAACACGTCGTACCGGTACCAGGTCCGGGCGCGGGACGCGGCGGGCAACGTCTCTTCGGCGTCCAGCGCCGTCACGGTCACCACGACCGGCGGCGGCACCGGCGGGGGCTGCTCGGTCACCGCGACCGTGCAGACGCAGTGGAACGGCGGCTACGTCATGCAGCCGATCACCGTCACCAACACCGGCGCCTCGGCGATCACCAGCTGGACCGTGACCTTCACCCTGCCGCCGAACCACACGCTCGTCGGCCAGTGGAACGGCGTGATCACCAACAGCGGTGGGACCGCCACGGCGAAGAACGCCCCGTACAACGGCACCCTCGCCCCTGGTGCGAGCACCACGTTCGGGTTCCAGGTCGCCCGGCCCAACGGCGACAGCAGCACGGCGTACGGCTTCACCTGCAGCACGCCGTAACGACCACCGGGTCACGGCCGTCTCCCTTCGGGCCGTGACCCACCCTCGATGGGCTGCCCGACGGCGCGGGCAGCCCATCCCCATGTCCGGTTCACGGCGCTTTACGATCACCGGGTTCAGCCGTGATCCGGAGGTGTGCCGTGAGAGTGTTCAGTTCCGCCGCCGACCTGGCCGAGGCCGTCGGGCAGAACATCGGGCCCGGCCCGTGGCACCCGGTCGAGCAGGCCCGGGTCGACACCTTCGCCGAGGCGACCGGCGACGACCAGTGGATCCACACCGACCCGGCGCGCGCCGCGGCGGGGCCGTTCGGCGGGACCATCGCGCACGGATACCTCACCCTGTCGCTGCTGCCGCTGCTGGTACGCGACCTGTACCGATTCGAGGGCGCGCGGATGGTCGTCAACTACGGGCTGAACAAGGTGCGCTTCCCCGCACCGGTGCCGGTGGGGGCGTCGGTGCGGCTGACCGCGACGCTCGCCTCCGTCGAGGAGGCCGGCGGCGGGGTGCAGGTCACCGCCCGGATGACGATCGAGACCGACCGCTCCGACAAGCCCTGCTGCGTCGCCGAGACGGTGACCAGGGTGTTCTTCTCGTGAAGCGGATCGGCAAGGTAATCGCGTACATCGTGCGCGACGGTCGGGTGGTGGTGTTCGCCCACGGCGACCACGACACGCTCGCGCTGGCCGGGCTCCAGGTGCCCGCGGGCACGATCCAGCCCGGTGAGCTGCCCGAGGACGCGGTGCTGCGCGAGGCGTACGAGGAGACCGGACTTACCGGCCTGCGCCTGGTCCGCTACCTGGGCGTCGGCGAGTACGACGCGCGCCCCGCACACGACGCGGTGCACGTGCGCCACTTCTACGAACTGGCCGTCGACGCCGACGAGATCCCGGAAAGCTGGACGGCGTACGAGACCGGCGACGGCGCGCACGACCCGATCCGCTTCGACCTGCAGTGGATGCCGCTGGACCAGGCGCACGTGGTCGCTTTCGGCCAGGGCTCCCACCTGGGCCGCCTGTTCGACTGAACGGTCAGTCCCAGTCGAGGCCGAGGAGCAGGTCGAGGAATTCGGCGAGGCGCTGCGGGCCGCGGCAGACCAGGCGGTGCGCGACGTCGTCGCAGGCCCAGCGGGCTTCGAAGCCGCGCCACGTGGTGCCCGCGCTGACCCGTACCCGAAACGTGCCGAGGTTGATCCGGGCGATCTGCCGCTCCAGGTTGTCCTCGTCGAAGCCGAGCACGGAGTGCAGCTGGATCTCGGTGGTGCCCCGCCGGTGAACCGTGAAGCGCTGGGTGGCGGTGCTGATCCGGCTGTCGGGATCGGCCACCCAGGCGGCGGGCAGTTCGGGCAGGCCCGGCCAGGTGTCGGCGGCGCGCCTGCCCCGTCCGGTCAGCAGCGTGGCGGCGGTCGACAGGCCCGTTGCGGCGTGACGCAGCGCGGCGGCCTGGAGCTGGGGGACGGTAGCGAGCACGGTGACTCCCGGAGGTCGCGGCGTACGCGACTCGGGGTGGGGAGCGCGACGCGGTGATGCGGCGGGGGTGGTCGCCGCGAGAGCCCGACGCTGCGCTCGTGCCTACAGTCCACACCACCGACCCCCGCCCCACCCCCCAAAGCCCACCCTTCGGGAAAACGGATTCCACGCCGGACCGTGCCCGGCCGGCCCACGGACCCCAGTTGATCATGAAGTTATGGCAGCGACACGCCGTCGAGCCTCGCCATAAGTTCATGATCAACAGGGAGGGGGTCAGGCGGGGACTGGGGCGGCAGAGGGGCGGACCCAGTCGGGTTCGGGGGCGTCGGGAGGGGACTGGAGGCTGAGCAGGACCTGGCCGGTGGGCTCGTCGACCAGGACCACCCGCACGGCGGCGGGCTGGTAGCGCAGGCGGGGGACGGCGTAGACCGCGGACGCCTGCTGCCCGGCGTGCCGGGCGGTGAAGACCAGGATGCGCCACTCGTCGTCGTCCCAGTGTTCGCGCAGGTCGGAGGTGAGCAGGGCGGCGGTCTCCCGCCATACCGGGCTGCGGTGCAGCTGGTCCACCGTGGAGTCCAGTGGCACCTCGAACCCGCCCGCGGGCAGCGGCCGGGTGATCTGGACCTTGAGCTGGCGCAGCGGGTCGAGCCAGTGCCGGTCCAGTTCGGGGGAGAGGGCGACCAGCAGGGCCGCCTCGGCCAGCAGCAGTCCCACGGCGGGCAGCGGCCGGGCCGCCAGCACGTCCGTCCAGCCCGCGGTCGCGGGCAGGGCGAGCAGGCTCGCGGCCAGCAGGGCGGCGGTGCGGGCGAAGGCGCGCCAACGTACCGGGGTGCGGGTCGCGGACAGGCAGCCGCAGGACGACTCGGGTGCGGCGATCCGGGCGTAGGCGAGGTAGCCGGTGAAGCCGAGTGACAGCGCGGCGGCGGCCAGCGCCTCGGCGGGCAGTGCGGGCGGGGCCAGCAGGACCAGCGCGAGGGCTGCCTCCACCGCGCCGACCAGCCGGTACGCGGGCAGAGCGCGGGTGTCGCCGACGAGCCGGCCCAGCGCGCTGCGGCCGGCCGCAGCGGCGGCGTGCGGGGAGAGCAGTTTGAGCCGGGCAGACCAGAGCAGCAGGAGGCCGAGCAGCAGCGGCTGCAGCGGCGCGGTCCACGAGATCATCGATCCTCCGGGGGTGTCGAAGGGTGCGGTTGGGGAGCGGGCGGACGCCGGGGGGTCGGGGCGTCCGCCCGGGTTGGCGGTGTCAGGCGTTCGCGTACACGGTCGCGATCTCGACCTCGTTGGTGTCGGGCACCCAGGCGCCGATGACCTGGACGTGCTTGCCGACGCGCAGCAGGGACATGTCGGCCACGGCCGGGGTGTCGTTGTAGCGGGCCGCCGACGTGCCGGGCACCAGGTGCCCGACGATGCGCTTGCCCTTGTGGTCCAGGTGCAGCATGTTGCGGCCGATGGCGGCGATGTGGGCTTGCACGTTGACGATGTTCACCCACACCGAGTCGGCGGCCAGCGTGCCGTCGGGCAGGCGCAGGCCGCGGGCGTACAGGCCGTCGCCGACGGCGACCTGGTCGAAGGTGGTGGGACGCAGCTTCCAGATGCTGGTGCCGCCGGTGATCCGGATGCGCCACAGCGCCATGTCGGAGCCGGTGACGAGCAGCATCCCGGCGCTGATGCCGGTGATGCGGCCCTCGGCGAAATTGGGATCGGGCGCGCCCGGCTCGACGGACTGCTCGCCGGCGGCGAAGGCGGCCTCCGGCGCGAGCGAGCCGAGCGCGGTCGCGCCCGCCAGGGCGGCGCTGCCGACGACGGCTGAGGTGAGCAGGCGGCGACGGTCGAGGGTCTCGGTCATGTCGGTTCCTTCCCGGCTCAGACGGTGTCGACGCTGCAGGGCAGCAGGCCGGCGGAGAGACTGCCGATCTGGCTGAACGCGGCGGGGGTGAGGTCGACGATGCGGTTGGTCCCGCACACCGAGCCGCAGCAGGCGCGCTCGCCGCACCACAGGTCGGTCTGCGGGCCGCAGTCGGCGATCGTGGTGCCGACGCGCTTTCCGTTGCAGCGGTTGGTGGTGTAGTGCCGGAAGCCGCAGCCGCGGCGGGTCATGCTGACGCCGCAACGGTCGGGCCGGGTGATGTCGAAACAGGCGGCCGAGGCGTTCGGCCAGGCGTGCTGGTAGCTCCCGCTGTTGCAGGTGCCGCAGGCGCCGTGCCCGGCGGTGCCGCACGGACCCCAGGAGTTGCCGCAGCAGAACCAGGACATCGTTCCGGTGAGGGCAGCCACTGTCCGCCTCCTTTCGTGGTGGGGGGTGTTTACCAGGAGGAGCGGCGATGGGCCCATCGACGTTTGTCGAACATCATGGCGGCGGAGAGCTTCGCGGTCAATCCATACGGTGAAATCTTTCTTCATTTTGTTGAACCGGCCAGGGTGGCTTGCGGCCCCGGGAGGTTTCGCCGCCGCCGTCACCTTCGGCCCCGGACCGGCCCTGCGCACGCCGCCTTGCGGCTGACCGGCCACGGCCCGCCGATGATGGGCGTACGCTGCATTAATGGACGCGACGCGGGCGGGCGTCGGCAGCGACCCGCTGGCCCATATCAATGTCTCCCGGCTCCGGTCTGATCTGCGGGCGGTGCAGGCGCTCGGCACCACCTCGGGCGCGATGCGGGCATGCACCGTGAGCGCGGACATCCGGCAGGCCTACGGCACGGCCCTGCGCGCCCGCGACGAGGCGGCGGCCTACCTGCACGGCAACCGGGACTGGACCACCGAGGACCTGGCCGAGATGATCTGTGGCCACCGGGCCGACGAGCGGAGGGTGCGCCTGATCGCCGAGTGGTCGACCGCCCCGCAGCACCTGTACGACGCCGGGCACGAGCTGCTGCACCGCCAGCAGCTGGCCAGCGAGCTGCGCGATCTGCTGTCGGAGGCGCGCGCCACCGCGGTGCACCACCTGCGCGACGCCGAGCTGACGCTGCCGGCCGACCCGCTGACCCGGGTCGCCAAGGCCACCGACATGGTGCGGTTCAGCAGCTACCACCTGGACGTGGTGGCGGCCAACCGCAACCTGTACGCGGCCAACCTGGTCGTGCACCACGAGTGGGACCTCGGCGAGATCGCGGAGCTGGCCGACGCCGAGCCGGACGCGATCGAGAGCGCGTTCGAGGCTGCCCGCACCCATCCGCCGTCGGACGCCGACTCCCGCTCGGTGCGCGAGCTGGCCGCGATCGCGGCGGCCATCGCGGCCCGGCGCAGCCACTGGGAGTCGGCGCGGCAGGAGGCCGTGGCCGAATGCCTGGCCGCGGGCGTCGACCCGGAGCTGGTCGCCGCGCACTCCGGGAGCTGAGGCGATGAGCGGCGTGCCGATCGCCGACCATGCCCTGCTGTCGGACTGCCACACTGCGGCGCTGGTCACCCGGCACGGCTCGGTCGACTGGCTGTGCTGCCCGCGCTTCGACAGCCCGTCGGTCTTCGCCCGGCTGCTCGACGACGACGCCGGCCACTGGTCGATCCGGCCGCTCGGCCCGTTCACCGCCACCCGGCGCTACCTGGACCAGACGCTGGTGCTGGAGACGACCTTCCACACCCCGACCGGCACGCTCGCGGTCACCGACGCGATGGCGGTCGGCCCGAACGAGCACCCGCACGGCCACTCCCTGGGCGTCGGCGCGCCGCACATGCTGGTGCGTGGGGTGAGCTGCCGCGACGGCGAGGTGCGGATGCGTCTGCGGTTCGAGCCGCGGGCCGAGTACGGCCTGCTGCGCCCGCTGATGTCGCACGTGGCCGGCGGGCTGAACGTCCGGGGCGGTCCCGAATGGCTGATGCTCTCCAGCCCGATGGAGCTGACCTGCGCGCAGAGCACCGCGTACGGGGAGGTCACCTTGCGCGTCGGCGACGAGCTGTGGTTCGCCCTGCACCGCTCGACGTGGGGGCTGGAACCGGCCCGGATCTGGGACCAGGACGAGATCGCCGACTGGATGACGGTCACCGTGCAGTCCTGGCGGGCCTGGTCGAAGCTGCACCAGAACTACGAGGGCCCCTGGCGCGACCTGGTCCACCACAGCGGCCGGGTGCTGCAGGGGCTGACCTTCCGGCCCAGCGGCGCGATCGTCGCCGCGCCGACCACGTCGCTGCCGGAGAGCGTCGGCGGCGAGCGCAACTGGGACTACCGCTTCGCGTGGGTGCGCGACGCCAGCTTCACCATGGAGGCGCTGTGGGTCGCCGCCTGCCCCGACGAGGCCGGTGACTTCTTCACCTTCATGACCACGGCCGCGGCGGGCGCGATCGGACCCGACTACCCGCTGCAGATCATGTTCGGCGTCAACGGCGAGCACGACCTGACCGAGCGCACCCTGCCCCACCTGCGCGGCTGGCGCGACAGCGCCCCGGTGCGGGTCGGCAACGGGGCCTGGAACCAGCACCAGATCGACGTGTACGGCGAGCTGCTCGGCGCGGCCCACCTGCTCGCCGACAAGCTCTCCGAGATCGACGACGACATCCGCGCGTTCCTGGTCGCGCTGGCCGACGCGGCCGTGGCCCGGTGCCGCGAGCCCGACCACGGCATCTGGGAGGTGCGCGGCGAGCCCCGGCACTTCGTCTACTCGAAGGTGATGTGCTGGGTGGCCCTTGACCGGGCGATCGCCCTGGCCGACCGCCTGCAGGCCGCCGACCGGGTGCCGGCCTGGTCCGCGGCCCGCGACGAGATCCGCGAGCGGGTGCTGCGCGAGGGCTGGAGCGACACCGCGGGAGCGTTCACCCAGTACTTCGGCTCCACCGACCTCGACGCGTCCTGCCTGATGATGCCGATCGTCGGCTTCCTGCCCGCCGACGACCCGCGCATGCTGGCCACCATCGAGGCGATCGCCGACCGCCTCACCGACGAGCGCGGCCTGGTCTACCGCTACCGCACCGAGGGCGGCGTCGACGGCCTGGCCGGCGACGAGGGCACCTTCCTGCTCTGCACCTTCTGGCTGGCCCACGCCCTGGCCGAGGCCGGCCGCGTCAACCGGGCCACCGAGGTCTTCGAACGCGCCGCCGCCTACGCCAACGACGTGGGCCTGCTCTCCGAGGAGGTCGACCCCCGCACCGGCGAACTCCTCGGCAACTTCCCGCAAGCCTTCAGCCACATCGGCCTGGTCAACGCCGCCTGGTCCATCACCCGCGCCCAGCACCGCGCCGCCCTCTGACGAAGGAAGGGCACCTTCTTATCGGTTTCCGTAGAGGAAGGGCACCTTCTTACCGAGAGGGTGCCCTTGAGCTGGGGAGAGAGGGTCAGGATTTGAGGAAGGTGCGGACTTTCAGGGAGACGGGGTCGCTGACCAGGAGCCAGGCGTGCTCGATGCAGCCGACGTTGGTGTTGGTCGCCCCGGTCAGGATCGTGCTCTGGTCGGGGTTGATGAACTCGTCGCAGCTGGACCAGAAGGTCTGATAGCGCACGCCGCCCGGAGTCTCGTCGCCGGCGTTGAGGTCGCGCAGGAAGGAGCTGTCCGGGGCCATCTCCGCGCAGGAGGTGATCAGCCACGAGCAGATCGGGGTCAGGTTGGTGCCGTGGTTGGGCCCGCCGAGCGACACCCACTGGTCCACGTACGACGTGCCGCCGAGGAACTTCAGGTACCACCGGGAGTTCAGGCTGCCCATGGAGTGCGCGACGATGTCGACCTTCGCCGCGCCGGTCTGCGCGCGCACCGAGTCGACCAGGGAGCGCAGCTGCGCGGCGGTGGTCTTGTTGGACTGCGTGATGTCGTACGACATCGCGAACAGCCGCCCGCCGCTCCACCCGTCGGCCTTGAAGTCGGCGATCATGTCGTTCCAGTTCCAGGCACCGCCCTTGTAGCCGTGCACGAAGATGACCGGATCGCGTTCGGCGGCCTGGGCCGGCGACGGCGCGACCACGACCATGGCGAGCACGGCCAACAGCGAACTGAGCACTCCGGCTGACTTTCGCATCTGTCCTCCTCGATGGGATTGGGTGGGACAGAGCGTGCGCGATGTCGTACGTGCTTCGCATCCGTGAAACGACGCATCGGTCTTTCGCGCGACGTTAACTTGTGAGTAACTTCTGGACGTGACCCCGCTCACGCCGTTGCCCGGCCGCGACAGCGCGCTGCTGTCGCTGTCGTCCATGCTGGACGCCGCGCGGGCCGGGCGCGGCGGCGCGCTGCTGGTGCGCGGCGAGCCCGGCCTGGGCAAGACCGCCCTGCTCCGGTACGCCATGGGCGAGGCCGACGGTTTCCAGGTGCTGTCCGGCTGCGGCGTCGATCCGGAGGCGGACCTGCCCTATGCGGGCCTGCACCGGTTGCTGCGCCCGGTCGCCCGGCGGCTGCCGGAGTCGCCGGAGTTGTCCACGCGGCAGGTCGAGGCGCTGCGCCGCGTGCTCGACGGTGAGGCGGACGACCCCGGCGATCGGGCCGTCCTGCTGCCCGCGGCGCTGCTCGACCTGCTCGCCGTGCTCGCCCGGGACGCGCCGGTGCTGGTGTGCGTGGACGACGTCGACCTGCTCGACGCGCCGTCGCGGGAGGCGCTGGCCTTCGCCGCCCGCAGGCTCGGCGGCGACGGGGGTGAGGCCGTCGTCATCCTGCTGAGCTGCGGCGACGATGACGGGCTGCCGCCACCGGGGATACCGGTGCTCACCCTGTCCGCATTGGATGCCAGCGCGTGCGCCGAGGTGGTCGGGCGGGTCGCGCCGGTCGCCGTCGCCAAGGGCGTACGCCTGCGCCTGGCCGCGGCCGCCGCGGGCAACCCGCAGGCGGTCACCGAGCTCGTCGCCGCGCTCACCGCGGACCAGCTGGGCGGGGTCCGCCCGCTGCCGGATCCGCTGCCGCCCTGCACCAGGCTGCAGCACGCGCACCTGCGCCAGGTGCGGGCACTGCCGGAGCAGACCCGCCGGCTGCTGCTGATCGCCGCGGCCGAGGACGAGATGGACACGAACCTGCTGGTGCGGGCCGCCGACGAAGCGGGCCTGGACCTGGCCGCGCTGGAACCGGCCGAGTCCGCGGGGCTGGTGCGGGTCGGCCCGGCGGGTGTGGAGTTCCGCCACCCGCAGCTGCGGGCGGCGATCTACCAGACCGCCCCGCTGGCCCGCCGCCGCGCCGCGCACGCCCTGCTGGCCCGGCTGCTCGACGCGGCCCGCCAGCCGCTGCGCCGGGCCTGGCACCGGGCCGCGGCCGGGCTGGCCCCCGACCACGAGCTGGCCGAGGAGCTGGAGACGGCGGCCGCGTCCGCGCGCCACCGCGGCGGGTACGCGACCGCGTCGGCGGCCTACGAGCGCGCGGCCGAGCTGAGCACCGGCGACGACGGTGCCAAGGCGCGGCGGCTGGCGGCGGCGGCCCGTGACGCCTGGCACGCGGGCCGCTCCGCACGCGCCCGCGACCTGCTCGACCGTGCCCTGCCGACGGCCCCGGGCGCGGCCGCACGCGGCGAGCTGGAACTGCTGCGCGGCGACATCGACCTGCGCGACGGCCGGGCCAGCGACGCGTACGAGGCCCTGCTGACGGCCGCGCACCGGCTCGCCCCCATTGATCCGGAGCTGGCTGTCCGGGCCATGATGCGGGCGGGCGAGGCGGGCGTGTACGCCGGTGACCATCGCCGCTTCCTGCAGGTCGCCGCACAGGCGGCGCCGCTGCGTGGGGCGGCTGTCTCACCGCAGGCCACGGTGATGCTGGACTACCTGGAGGCGCTGTCGGCGATCTTCCTGGGCCGGTTCGGCGCGGCGCTGGCCCCGCTGCGCGCGGTGCTCGACGGCGCGCCCCGCATCGACGACCCGTCGGCGCTGATCTGGGCGAGCATCGCCGCGCTGATCCTCGGCGACAACGCCCAGGGCCGGGTGATGGCGGCCCGCGCGGTCGCGCTGGCCCGCGGGCGCGGCGCGCTGACCATGGTGCCCAAGGCGCTGGAGTTCAGCGCGTACGCCGAGTTCTGGACCGGGCGGCACGCCGCCGCGACCGCCAACGCGCTGGAGGGCCTGCGCGCCGCGACCGAGACCGGCCAGGGCAACGGCGCCTGCCACCACCTGGCCGCGCTGGCCCTGCTCGACGCGATCCACGGCGACGAGCAGACCTGCCGCCTGCGCGCCCGCACCGCCCTGGACCGGGCCGGCCTGTACGGGCTGGGCCTGCCCGCCGCGCTCAGCACCTGGGCGCTGGCCTTCCTGGACCTGTCCCTGGGCCGCCACGCCGACGCGGCGGGCCGCCTGCGCGGGCTGGCCCGAGCCGGCCCCGGCCAGGGCCACATGGCGGTGGCGGCGCTGTCGGTGCCGACCTACGTGGAGGCCGCGGTGCGCACCGGGGCGTCAGACGCGGCCCGCGCCGCGTTCACCACGTTCGAACCGTGGGCCGACAGCACCAGCAGCCCCGACAACCTCGCGCTGGCCGCGCGCTGCCGTGCCCTGCTCAGCGAGGGCGGCGAGGCCGAGGAGCACTTCCGCGCGGCCCTGGAGCTGCACGCCGTCGGCGACCGCGCCTTCGAACGGGCCCGCACCGAACTCCTGTACGGCGCACTGCTGCGCCGTCGCCGCAAACGCGCCGAGGCCCGCGCCGAGCTGCGCAGCGCCCTGGAGTCGTTCGAGCGCCTGCACGCCGACCGCTGGGCCGAGTGGACCCGCGCCGAGCTGCGCGCCACCGGCGAACCCGCCCGCCCGCGCCCGACCGAACCCGACGGCGAACTCACCCCGCAGCAGCGCCAGATCGCCCGCCTCGCCGCGCAGGGCGCGACCAACCGCGAGATCGCCGCCCAGCTGTTCCTCAGCCCACGCACCGTCGAACACCACCTAGGCAACATCTTCACCAGACTCGGCGTCCGCTCCCGCGTCGAACTCGCCAACCTCCTCCCCTGACCGAAGGAAGGGCACCTTCTTATCGGTATGCGTAGCGGAAGGGCACCTTCCTGACACCAGCTTTGAAAATTGAAGCCGAGCCATCCTCCAGCTTTGGAAATCGTGTTACGGTGCGCCCATGACCACCATTGATCGTAGTCGGGTGACCGCCCTGGTGGAGCGGGAACGGGCCGCCTACCGCGCCGGGCACCCCGGGTCGCTGCGCGTGCACGAGCAGGCCGGGCACCTGTTCGGGCGGGTGCCGATGACATGGATGAGCAAGTGGGCGGGCGGTTTCCCGCTCGCGTACGCCACCGCGCACGGCAACCGGATCACCGATGTGGACGGCCACACCTACCTCGACTTCGCGCTCGGCGACACCGGGGCCATGGCCGGGCACAGCCCGCGGGCCACGGTCGCCGCCGTGCACCGGCGCATCGCCGTCGACGGCGGCATCACCACCATGCTGCCCACCGAGGACGCGGAGTGGGTCGGCGCGGAGCTCGCCCGCCGCTTCGGCCTGCCCCGCTGGTCGTTCACGCTGTCGGCCACCGACGCCAACCGCTGGGCGGCCCGCCTGGCCCGCCTGGTCACCGGTAAACCGAAACTGCTGGTCTTCTCGTACTGCTACCACGGCTCCGTCGACGAGACGTTCGTCGTGGTCGGACCGGACGGCCGGGCGCGCAGCCGTCCGGGCAACGTCGCCCCCGCCGTCGACCCGACGTCGACCACCCGCGTCGCCGAGTGGAACGACCTGGCCGCGGTCGAACGCGAACTCGCCCACGGCGACGTCGCGGCGATCCTCGCCGAGCCCGCCCTCACCAACATCGGCATCGTGCTGCCCGAACCCGGTTTCCTGGCCGGGCTGCGCGAGCTGGCCACCCGGTACGGCGCGCTGCTGATGATCGACGAGACGCACACGATCTCGGCCGGTCCCGGCGGCATGACCGCCCGCGACGGGCTGCGCCCGGACGTGTTCGTCATCGGCAAGTCGCTGGGCGGCGGCATCCCGTGCGGGGCGTACGGCCTCACCGAGGAGGTCGCCGACCGGGTGCACCGGATCACCGCCACCGGCAGCGCGGACATCGTCGACGTCGGCGGCGTGGGCGGCACCCTGGCCGGCAACGCGCTGTCGCTGGCCGCGATGCGGGCCACGCTGGACGAGGTGCTCACCGACGACGCGTTCGCGCACATGATCCGACTCGCCGGGGACTACACCGAGGACGTGCGGCGCATCCTGGACACCGCCGACGTGCCGTGGTCGGTCACCCAACTCGGCGCGCGGGCGGAGTACCGCTTCACCAGGCCCGCACCGCGTTCCGGCGGCGAGTCCGCGGCGGCCGCCGACGACCTGCTCGACGAGTACATGCACCTGTACACGCTCAACCGCGGCATCCTCATGACGCCGTTCCACAACATGGCGCTGATGTGCCCGGACACCACCGACGCCGACATCGCCCGGCACACCGAGGTGTTCGAGCAGGCCGTGGCGGAGCTGGTCGGCTGATGGACCTCGACGCGACCGACAAGGCGCTGATCCGGCGGCTGCAGGTGGACGGGCGGGCGTCGTACACCGACCTGGGGTTGGAGGTCGGGCTGAGCGGGCCGGCCGTGCGCCAGCGCATCCAGCGCCTCACCGACGCCGGGGTCATGCAGATCGCCGCGGTCACCGACCCGCTGAAGACGGGGCGGCCCGTGATGGCGCTGCTCGGCATCCGCGTCGACCGGGACGCCGGCGCGGTCGCCGCGGCGCTCGGCGAGCTCGACGCCGTGGTCTACCTGGTCGCCACGGCCGGTTCGTTCGACCTGTTCGCCGAGGTCGTCTGCGCGACCATGGCCGACCTGTCCGCCCTGGTCAACGACCACATCCGCCCGGTCCCCGGGGTGGCCGCCATCGAGTCCTTCCCGTACTTCGGCATCCACGTCCACCGCTTCACCTGGGGCGTCCCCGACTGACCCGGCCGCCCCGCCGCAGCGGCTCGCTTGCGCCGCTGCGTCCCGCTTCCGTCGCGTCGATCATGAAGTTGGGGGAGCGACACGCCGTCGAACACGTCCCTAGGTTCATGATCAACCCAGAAAGGGGGTCAGCCGGCGCGGGTTTTGGTGAGGGTGGCGAAGACGACGATGTTGTTGAGGTAGTTGCGGTCGGTGCGGTCGTAGGGGGGGCCGCAGGTGACGAGGCGTAGGCCCATGTCGTCGGTGGCGCCGTAGACGCGGTGGGCGGGGAACTCGTCCTTGGGGAACGACTTGACGACGTCGACGGTGAAGGTGGCCTGGGAGCCGTCGAGGCGCTGGACCTCGATCTTCGTGCCGGGTTTCAGGGAGCCCAGCTGGAAGAACACGGCGGGGCCGCTGGTACGGGTGTCGACGTGCCCGACGATGACCGCGTTGCCGCGTTCGCCGGGGCTGGGGCCGTAGCGGTACCAGCCGGTCAGGTCCGGGTGTTTGAGTTCGGGCACCTGCAGGCTGCCGTCGAGGTTGGTGCCGACGGTGACCACGACCGCGTCCACCTTGATCGACGGGATCTTCACGCGCACCGGCGCGGACCGGTCCAGCGGCCGGATGCCGCGGGCGTCGGGCCGCCGGTCGGTGTCGACGAGCTGGTAGCGCCCCGAGGCGTCGTCGGCGGGCTGGGGCGGCCCGGCCGGGGTGATCAGGAACGCGGCGGCGATCAGCCCGATCCCGGCGAGCGCCGCGCCCACCAGCAGCAGCACGGCCCTGCGCCCGGTGCGCCCGGCGGTGCGGTGCCGGCCGCGCGGGGCCAGGATCGCGGCCGTGGGCACCGCGTCGGCCGTGGACCTCACCTCGACCGCGGGTCCGACCTCGATCGCGGGTTCGGTCTCGGCCGGTTCAGGCGCAGTGGTGGCCACGGTACCTCCGGCTGCGGATCAGCAGCACGACGCCGCCCAGGCCGGACAGGGCCAGCAGGCCGGAGCCCGCGCCGAGCAGCGCCCGGCTGGGGCCGTCGGAGGTGGACCCGCCGCCGCCCGCGGGGGCGCCGGTCGGCGACACGACCAGCGTGCCCGCGCCCGTCTCGCCGTCACTGCAGGTGACGTTGAGCTGGTACGTGCCCGGCAGCGTCGTCGACGGCACGGTGAGCTCGGCGTTGTACGCGCCCGGCCCGCCGTCGGTGTACGGGTTCAGTGTGATCTCGGACGGCCCGCCGATCGTCGTGGTGCTCACCGAGGCGGAGACCGCCCCCGCGCCGCAGTACGCGGCGAGCGTGAACCGGCCGCCCGGGGCGACGGCGGACGGGTTGACGGTGACGTCGGCCGCGGCGAGCGCCACCGACGGCGAGACCAGCGTCGCGGCGGCGACCCCGATGGCTGCGGACAGGGCCGCACGCCGAAGAGACGTACCCATGGCTGCTTCCTTCCCCGAGATCCGAAGATCTGCTGGGTATTACAAAAGCACCCTTTCTCGGACGCAGCTCACGTTTTCCCTGAAGTCATGATGATCGGGATGGCCTCGATCCAGGATGGAGGCTGGGGCGCGTCCGCCCCGACCAGCCCGGCGATGATCCTGGTCCGCGACAGCGCCGCGTCCGGCCATGGCGTGTACCCGTCGGTCAGCACGATCACGAAGTGCGGCGGCTCCGGCACGGCCAGCGCCGCGCTGATGCCGACCCGCATGTCGGTGCCGCCCCCGCCGGCCAGCACGACCTCGCCGACGGTGGACACCCGCCGCGCGGCGTGCACGTCGGCGTCGCAGGCCAGCACGGCGACCCGGTTGCCGCGTACGCCCACCGCCCGCAGCACCCCGCCGACCTCGGCCAGCACCGCGGCCAGGTCGTCCTCCGACATGGAGCCGGAGGTGTCGATGACGATCGCGACCCGGGGCAGCGGCCGCCGCAGGCTCGGCAGCACCACACCGGGCAGCGCGGCCCCGCGCCGCGACGGCCGCCGGTAGGTGTAGTCGACCGCGCCGCCCGCCCCGGCCGCCGCCTCGCGCACCGCCCCCGCGAGCGCCTGCCGCCAGTCGATCGTCGGTTCGAGCACCTGCTCGGCCCAGCGCTGCCAGCCCGCGGGCACGGTGCCGCGCCCGCGGACGTGTTGGCGCACCGACTGCGCGGTCTGCCGCCGGATCGCGTCGGCCTCCACGCCGCGCACGGTCGGCGCGCCCGCCTCGGGGAGGTCCCACGGCGACGAGTGGCCGTGCGCGCCCGAGCCGCACTCGACGGGCGGGCAGTCGCACATCGCCCCGCCGCCCGTGCCGCCCGCGCCCCGGCCCGCCCCGCCCGCCGCCGCGGCACCGGCGCACTGTCCGCGGCAGGGCGGGGAGGCGGGCAGCGACGGCAGGTACTGCTCGAACAACTGGCCGGTGGGCAGGCCGTACAGGTCGGGGTGGATGCGGCCCTCGGGCAGCGGCAGCCCGTCGGCGACCAGGTCGTCGTTGATCTCGCAGTCCTGGGCGAGGTTGACCCGGTGGTGATCGGCGCGCAGGTCGGCGGCCAGCCGGTCGCCCCGGCCGTGGTGGTCGCGCAGCAGGTGCGCCACCTCGTGGATCCACACCCCGGCGAGCTGCCCGACGGGCGTCCGCTCGACGAACGCGGGGGACACGTAGCAGCGCCAGTGCCGGTCCACGCCCATCGTCGGCACCTGGTCGCTGGGCACCACGGTCAGGCTGTACAGCGCGCTGGCCAGGTACGGCCGCTCGCCCGCGGCCCGGAACCGCGCCGCGAGCAGCTTCGCCCGGTCGAGTGGCACGGTCCGGGCGGGCCGCCCGGCACCGGTGTCCCGTCCGGCGGGCACGGCATCGTCCACGGGCGCGGGCTGTCCGGACCGCGCCGGGCCCGGGGCGGGAACGTTCATCGCGCGGCCGGCAGCATGCCCGACAGGCTCAGCACCTCGACGAACGCGTCGATCTCGGCGGGCACCGGCCAGTCGGTGTCACGCAGCGCGGCCAGGTCCAGGGCGGCGCGGGCGGCGACGTCGGGCACCCCGGCGTCGACGGCCTTGGCCAGCACCACCCAGCCCGCGTCCCAGCGCTGGTGGGTGGTGCGCGCCTGCACCGCCGACACCACCGCGGTGAGGAACGCGAGCTGCCGGTCGCCCCGGTCGGGCAGCGCGAACGCCTTCGGATCGGCCAGCACCCGCTCCGGGTCCGGCAGGTCCAGCTCCTCCAGGTACGTGCCGAACTCCAGGCCCGCGCCGTCGCCGACCGCGCCGACCAGCGCGGTGGTCAGCGCGTCCCGGCCGGTGTCGGTGGCCAGGTGGAACGCCAGCAGCCGCAGGGCCATCTCCCAGCTGCGCGGCGACGGCCACGCCCCGCCCCGGCTGTCGGCGTCGCCGGGCAGGTGGTGCACCAGGCCCGGCCGCGCGGTCAGGAAACCCGCCACGGTGCCCCGGGCGCGGGCCACCGCACCGGCCATCCGCGCCGGGTGCACCGTCGGCACGGTGATCGCGGGCCAGGTTCCGGCCAGGCCGCGGGCGACCACGCGCGGGTCGTGCGTCCAGTGCAGGTGCACGAAGCGGTTGGCCAGCGGCGGGCTCAGGTGCCAGCCGTCGGCGGCGCTGGACGGCGGGTTCGCCGCGGCGACGATCCGGATCGCGGGCGGCAGCTCCAGGCTGCCGACCCGCCGCTCCAGCACCACCCGCAGCAGCGCGGCCTGCACCGCGGGCGGCGCGGACGACAGCTCGTCGAAGAACAGCAGGCCCTGCCCGCTGCGCGCGAGCCGCACCGCCCAGTCCGGCGGGGCCATCGGCACCCCGTCGGCGGCCGGGTCGTCGCCGACGATCGGCAGGCCGGAGAAGTCCGACGGCTCGTGCACGCTGGCGATCACCGTCTCCAGCGGCACCCCGAGCCCGGCCGCGAGCTGCTGCAGCGACGCGGACTTGCCGATGCCCGGCTCGCCCCACAGCAGCACCGGCAGGTTCGCCGACACCGCCAGGGCCAGCGCCTCGACCCGCGGGTCGGCCACCGGCTCGCTGCGCCACGCCCGGGTCGCCGCGATCAGTTCGTCCGCCGTACGCAAAGCCTCACTCATGCGTGCTCCTCGCTCCGCTCGTCACCCGCAGCCGGGCCGCTCATGATTCGCTCGCTGCGCTCGCTCATGAACGCTCCTGGATGTACTGGGAGATCAGCTTGAGGTCGGCGTGCTTGTCGCCGCTCTCTTCCTCGTAGTACTCGAAGCCCTTGTACTCGACCAGGTCGGTGACGGAGGTGCCGTTGTCGTCCTCGGCCTTGGGGTCCGCGCCCGCCTCCAGCAGCGCCAGCACCAGCGCGGGGGTGCCCACCCAGCCGACCGCGACGTGCAGCGGGGTGCGTTTGCGGTGGTCGCGGGCGTCGATCGGCAGGCCCGCGGCGAGCAGCCGGGGCAGCAGCACCTCGTGGTCGAGGCAGCGCAGCAGGTGCAGCAGCGTCGAGCCGCGTCCGTCGCGCACGTGCGGGTCCAGGCCCGCGTCCAGCATCGCCAGCACCGCCTGGGTGTCGCCGTGCAGGATGGTCTGCATCAGCTCCCGGCGCTGGTCCCGCAACGTCCGGGGCAGCCGGGTGCTGCCGTCGGTCCAGCCCTGCTGGGCGGCGAAGCAGCCGGCCACCTTGCCGCCGAGCGCCCGCAGCGCGTGCTCGCGCTGCACCTCCTCGGGCGTGTGGTCGAGCGGCACCAGCCGCCCGCCCGCGTTGTCGATGCGGTGCCACTGCCCTCGGCAGCGCACCCGCACCGGCCCGAACGCGGGGCCGCGCGCCGCGGGGACACCACCGGGCGCGTCGGGGAACAACGCGGCACGCACCAGGGGGTGCAGGTCCGCCGGCGAGATCAGGCCGCGATACAGCAGTTCCAGATCGGGGGGTACGCGGTACAGCGGCTCGGCCAGCACCGGCAGGTCGCCGCGGCGCTCGTTCTCGCCGAGCATCCGGACTCGCACCGTGTCGCCGTCCGGGGTGAACAGGAAGCGCAGCCGCCAGTCCGCGTTGAGCACCACGCCGTCGGCGGCGTGGCGCGCGGCGAGCCGGCGCACCGCGGGGGCGAGTGCGACCAGGTGCAGCCGCTGCCCGAGCACCTGCTCGCGGGACACCTTGTAGTGGCTGTACCGGAACGCGGGCAGCGTCTCGTCGAGTTCCAGCCCGGCTTCACGCCACGCCTCGACCAGTTGTTCCGCGGCGAGCAGCGCGGCGGAGCGCTCCGCCCGCGCCGGGTCGCCGTCACCGGTCGCGGCGGCGAACCCGGCCATCGGCACCGGCGCACCGTCGGGGGTGAGGAAGGGCAGCCGGTGCGCGTCGCCGCCGTACGCCCGGCGCAGCCCCGCCGCCTCGTCGGCGTTCCACAGGTGGCCGGGTAGCTCAGGGCCAGGGGCCTTGCCGAGCGGGGCGACGGTCAGTCGCAGGCGCTGCGAGCCGTCCACGGTCTTGGGCAGCTCGACCTGCAGCGCCGGGGTGTCCTGGCCGACGACGTCCAGCCGCGGCGCGAGGGTGAAGGTGAGGCCGGTGGCGAGACTCGTGCGCCCGCCCAGCGCCCGCGGCAGGTGCCAGCGCAGCAGGTCGGGGGCGAACCCGGCCAGTTCCGCGGCGATCCTTTCGGCCTCCGCCGCCCCGTGGGTGCTGGCCACCCCGGCGAGGTCGACGTCGGTGTCGACCCGGCCCGCGGCGCAGGCCCCGCGCCAGTCACCGGCGAGCCGTCGCTCCGTGCACTCGTCGATCATCCGGGTCGGCACGGCGTAGCGGCGTACCCGCTGCCAGACGGTCAGTTCGGCGTCGCTCACCGGTACACGCTCGCGATCGCGCTGATGTCGGGGTGCGGCTGCTCGGCCGGGCCGAGGGTGGCCGCGGCCAGCCGCCGCAGCCGCCGCGGCACGCCGTGGTTGATGCCCAGGTAGCGCAGCGGCATGTCGTCGTTCAGCGCGGCGACCAGCAGCTTCGCGCCGCGGCCGGTGATGCCGGTGAAGCGCAGGTCCAGCCGCCGCAGCCGGCTCGCGGGCAGCACGGCCGCCAGCGCCGCCGCGCCTTCGTCGCCGACGGTGTTGGGCAGCGCGCCCAGCGCCCGCTCCGACGGCGGCCGGGCCAGGTCCAGGGCGGTCCACGCGCCCAGCCGCGCCGCCAGCGCGGTCACCCCGGCCGGGGTGAGGCCGTTGCCGCCCAGGCCCAGCGTCATCGGCAGGCCCTCGACGGCCTCGCCGAGCGCGGCCGCGCCCTCGTCGCCGAGGTGGTTCGCGGCCAGGTACAGCTCGCGTACCCGCCCGTCGCGCACGATCACCGACAGCGCGGGCACCGCGTCGGGGCGCAGCCCGTTGCCGCCGAGGAACAGCCGCTCCAGTGGCGTGCTCCGGTCTGCCAGCACCTGGGCCAGGGAGTCCAGCCCGTGCCGGGTCAGCCCGGTGTTGACCAGGTCGAGGGTGCGCAGCGTGCTGTTGGCGGCGAGAGCCGCGCACAGCCGGGACACACCCTCGTCGCCGATCGGGTTGCGCTTGAGCCACAGCGCCCGCACCGTCGCGTCGCCGGCGAGCCGGTCGGCCAGCGCGCCCGCGCCGTCCGCGTCGATGCGGTTGCAGCCCAGGTAGACGGTCTGCACGTGATGGCCGGGCGCGAGCGCGTCGGCGACCGCGCGGGCCCCGTCGCTGCCCAGGCCGTTGGTGCCCAGCAGCAGATGGGTGGCGTGCGGGAAGCGTACGGCCGCCTGCACCACCCGCGCCGCGACCTGCGGGCCGAGACCCTGCTTGCACAGGTCGAGGCGGCCGTCGGGCTGCAGCGTGCCGCGTGGGAAGTCCTCCGCGGCGGCGACCCCGGCCGGGTCGGCGAGCCGGGTCAGCAGCGCGTCGAAGTCGGCCGGGTCGGCCAGCCCCGTCTCGGGATGGCTGATCGCCGGGCAGCGCACCGGGTTCGCGGAGGTCTCGTGCTCGGTCACCATGCCACCTGCCGGTAGTCCTTGAGGAAAGCCCCGTGCACCGGGTCGCCGGCCTCGGCCCGCACGATCGGGTCGTACACCCGCGCGGCTCCGTCGATCACGTCCAGCGGCGGCCGGAAGCCCGCCTCGCGCTGGGCCTGCTTGTCCGGGTGCGGCCGTTCGTCGGTCACCCAGCCGGTGTCCACGCTGTTCATCAGGATGCCGTCACCGTGGTAGTCGTCGGCCAGCGTCCGGGTCAGCATGTTCAGCGCCGCCTTGGCCATGTTGGTGTGCGGGTGGCGCTGGGTCTTGTTCGCGCGGGAGAAGCTGCCCTCCATCGCCGACACCTGCACCACGTGCCGCACCGCGGACGGCGCGGCGGCCAGCAGCGGGCGCAGCCGGGAGGTGAGCAGGAACGGCACGAACGCGTTGACGACGTGCACCTCCAGCCACTCGCGCGGGCTGACGTCGTGGGCGTGCAGCGTCCAGCTGTTGACCTCGCGCAGGTCCAGCGGCTGGCCGGTCTCGTCGGTGTGCCCGGCCGGGAACAGCGCCTGGGCCAGCTCCGGCAGCACGACGGCGGTGTCCGGGCGGTGCCGGGTCGCCGTCGTGCCGATCGCGGCGGCCGGGCCGGTCAGCGGCAGCAGCTCGGCCGCCCGCACCTCGCGGTGGTAGGCCGCAGGACGGTGCAGGGTCTGCGCGGCGTTGTTGACCAGGATGTCGAGGTGGTCCCAGCGCTGCCCGACGGCGTCGACCAGGCCCACGACCCCGGCCAGGTCGAGGAAGTCCGCGCCGTGCACGTGCAGCCGGTGCGACCACTCGGGCGCGTCGGGCAGCTCGGCGAAGCGGCGCGCCGCGTCGTGCGGGAAGCGGGTGGTGACCAGGACGTCCGCGCCGTCGCGCAGCAGCTTCAGCGCGATGTGGAAGCCGATCTTCACCCGGCCGCCGGTGACCACGGCGCGGCGGCCGGTCAGGTCGCAGCGGGCGTCGCGGCGCTGCCGGTTGCGCTCGGCGCACGGCGGGCACAGCTGGTGGTAGTCGGCGTCGACCTGCCGGAACCGCTCCTTGCACACGTAACACCGGCGCGGCCGGTGCAGCAGCGCGGCCGCTGCCCGCTCATGCGTTCCCGGCGCGACGCGATGTTCGTCCGGTCCAGGCGGCAGGATGTGCGCGGGCCCGGTGCTGGGGGAGTCGAGGGCGCCGTGCCGGGCCGTGGCGGCGGGGATCTCCTCGCGGTAGCGGCTGGCCGTGGCCAGCAACTGCCGGTCTGCCTGCTCACGGGTCGCCGCGCGGTCGGCCTTGCGGCGCTTCTTGCCGCCGCGGTGCGCTTCGGCGACGGCCCGTTCGACGGCCAGCGCCGCCGGGCCGTCCAGCGCGCCGCGCCCGGCGGCGGCCAGCACCCGCAGGCAGGTGTCCAGATCGGACGGACTGATCGGCGCGTCCCCGGGGCCGGGCGGGCCGTCCGCGGGCACGCGTGCCGGCGGCACGTCCGTGCTGCGGTGCGGCATGCGCTCTCCCCGGGGTCAGGTGGGGGCGAGGCTGGTCGGATTCGAACCGACGTCCTCCAGCTTGCAGTCAAGGCGCGACGACCTCTGCGCTACAGCCTCGCCGCGCGGGACGATACCCGACCCGGCCGACAATCGAGCAACCCGGCTGCGCGGTACGCGGCGGCGGGACGTTAAGAAGGGCACCTTGCTCTACGTATGGCGATGTTAAGGTGCCCTTCCTTCCTCTGTGGACGGTGCGCGGAGGAGGTGCGGGCACAATAAAGCGCCCGTCTTGGCAACCACGGGGGAAGTCGCCAAGACGGGCGTCACGGTCGAGCATAGCGCTAGCGATTGGCTTTGGCCACTCCGGGTCGGCCTCGGCCGGAGAGAGTGGCGTCACATCGAGTTCTGGCTGGTAGCGGCGTTGACGTAGTGATCGTCGTGCGTGTGGCTGGGAACATCCTGAACGGACGGTCGGTGCCGGCTCAGCACCAGACGGCGCCGACCTGTTCGACGACGTGCGCGGACTGGGTGCGTCCGGCGCGGGCCGACGCCGCCCGGCGGGCCGGGTCGAGCATGTTGCGGCCGATCGCGGCCCGGGCGTCGCGGTCCGGGCTGATGACCGTCACCCGGGTGCCGGCCGCCGTCAGCTCGGCGACGTGGCGGGCGGTGCTGGTGACCAGGCCGCCGCCGACGGTCACCGGGGCGATGATGACCACCCGCTCGTGCCCCTTGGCCAGGTCGGCGTTGGTCGCCGAGCGCATGCCGCCGTCGATGTAGCGGTGGCCGTTGACCGCGGCGGGGGGCCATACGCCGGGGACCGCGCAGCTGGCGGCGACGGCGTCGATGAGCTCCACGCCGCTGTCGCGGTCGAACACGGTGAACTCGCCGGTGTGCGCGTCGGACGCGGTGATCTTCAAGGGCTGGGCGGGCCACTCGACCACGGGCAGCCGGGACGCGATGACCGCCTTGCGCTCCTCGGGCGTCATCGAGGCGGCGGCCAGCGCGAGCGCGCCGAGGCGGGCGCGGTACTGCTCGGGGGCGCGGCTGCGCACCATCGCCCAGCCGTACGCCAGCAGGGTGCGCGTGCTGATGCGGGCCGCGACCTCGTCCTTCGGGTCCTCCAGCTGGGTCTGGTAGCGCTCCTCCAGGCTGGGCTCGGTGGCCATCACCGACGCGACCACGGACCCGGCCGACGTGCCGATCAGCAGGTCGGCGGTGCTCAGGTCGACTCCGGCCTCGGCGAGTCCGGCCAGGATGCCCAGTTCCCACGCGATACCGGTGACCCCGCCGCCACCGAGCACGAGCGCTCTGCCCTTCACCGCCGCCTCCTCCGTCACCGCTGACGCACTGCCCAGCGGCCCGGCGACGCCCGCATCCACGCGGCTGCGGCGGACCGGCGGCGTGCCCGGCGCTGGACCTTCGACGGTACTCCCGAGACGCGTGGTCATGCCTGCATATACCCGTTGACATCGCTTTCCACACCTCACGACCGGCGCGGCCGCGACGCGGGGACCCCGCTGCGCGCCGCCGCAGGCGGTGTGGCCGAATGGTTCCCGGTCGGTATGCCGCGAGCGGGGCGGGGCCGCGACCAGCCGTTTGCCGGACTGTCGGCGCGGTGGTTTAGCGTCCGGTGTCTTCGACAGGGAGGTGGCCGTCCACATGGGATGGTTGGTGGCATCGGGTGGCTATCAGGTCACCCTGCGCGGGAGCGATCTGATCGCCCGCAACGCCAAGGGCAAGGAGCTGAAGTCGGTGCCGTCGGCGCTGCGCGACGACCCGGTCGTGACCGGCCTGCGGCAGCTCACCGAGTGGCTGGGCCGGCACGAGGCGCAGTGCCGCACCGACATCGAGCGGTGGATGGTCCGCTCGCTGCCGGTGCCCGTCGCGGTGCTGGCCGACGTGTGGGCCGACGAGACCTGGCGCGCGGCGCTGACCGACCTGGTGGTCGGGGTGCTCGACGACGACGGCGTCTTCGACCCGGACGAGGTCGGCTTCCTGCGCGACGCGGCCTCCGGGCAGATCGGCATCGTCAACCTCGACGGCGACACCGTGCGGCTGCCCGCGCAGCGGGTGGTGATCCCGCACCCGGTGACCCTGCCCGACCTCGACGACCTGCGCGAGTTCGCCGCCGACCTGGGCGTTTCCCAGTCCGTGGACCAGCTGTTCCGGCAGATCTTCGTCCGCCCGGCCGATGCGGATCCGGCCGCTCGGCGCGTCGCCGACTACTCCGGGGGCAAGTACGCCGAGCTGCGCCACCTGACCGCCCGCGCCACCAAGCTCGGCTACCCGGTGCGCGGCGGCAACGCCGTCTGCCGCGTGTTCGAGGGCGGCGTGACGGTCGAGGCGCGCTCGTGGGTCGGCTCCGACGACCCGTACTACGAGACCGAGACCGGGGACCTGGTCTTCACCGACCGCAACGGCACCGCGCTCACCCTGGCCGAGGTCGGCCCGGTCGCCTGGTCCGAGGGCACCCGCATGGCCGCGGCCCTGTACGCGGGCCGCGTCGTCGAGAAGGACGAGGACGAGGACTCCGCCGAGGACCAGATCGCGGACGCCGACGAAGACGACGAGGACTACGACGACGAGGACGAGGACTAGTCATGAGCGAGCAGAACCTGACGTTGCTGGAGGCGGGCGCGGTGCTGCCCGTCGGCTCGCCGGTGGCCAAGGACGACACCGTCGACGCGCTGACCTCGCGTACCTACCGGCACCCGGTGCTGGGGGAGCGCACCGTGGTGCGGCTGGTGCCGGGGACCATCGGCGCTGCCGAGGACCTGAGCATGGAGTTCCTCGGGTTCGACAAGCCCGCGAAGGTCTTCGAGGTCGGCCTGGTCCGCCAGCAGGCGCTGGGCTTCCCGGCCTGGGCGCTGGTCCACGACCCGGCCAACGGCCACCACGCGCTGGCCCTGGTCAAGGAGATCGAGCGGCTGGCCCGGCAGGCGAAGTCCCGCATCGGCCCGGCCAAGGACGGCTTCAACGCCCTCGGCGAGCGGCTGGCCCGCGCGGTCCCGCACTTCCTGCCGACGTACTACGAGGAGGCGGGCCGGGCGTTCCTGGTCGCCGACAGCACCACGTACGCGGCGACGATGTTCGGCAAGGCGCGCGACGCCGAGCGGGCGTACGCGCTGCGCATCGACGAGGAGCGCCAGCACGCGGTGTTCCTGGAGTTCGCGCTGGCCGGGGCGCTGACCGCGAAGGCCCTGTCGCAGCACGCCCGGGAGCTGGCCGCACGGTGCACGCCGGCCGACGCCTACGACCGCTTCCTGCGGCTGTGCGTGGAGCGGACCCTGGGCGGGCTGCCGCCGTACGCGCAGATGCACGTCGACCTGCGCCGCCTGGCCAAGGCCGCCAAACTCGACCAGGGCGAGGCCGACCGGCAGGTGCTCGCGCAGCTGCTGTCCGCGCCGTCGCTGTCGCGCGCGCCTGAGGGCTTCTGGACGGCGTACGCCGGCGCGCTGGCCGCGCTCGCCGCCGCCGACGCGGCCCTGCGCGGCCGCCTGCTCGGCATGTTCCCGCAGAACGTCACCGACGAGGTGTGGCTGGACGTGCTGGAACGCGCCGGGGCGACCGCCGCGCTGACCGAGCCGCACGGCACCGTGCCGTCCGCCGCCGAGTCGCCCGACGGGCCGGCGGGCTGGCTCGGCCGGTTCGACGTGCACCGCCAGCGCCGGGGCTGGCGGCAGAGCGGCCGTTCGGTCCACCTGCTGGCGCTGCTGGAGCGCATGTCGGGCCGGTTGAAGGCCGACGGGCTGCCGGTCGTGCTGTGCCGCCGGCACAGCGGCGTCGACCTCGACCTGCTCGACGCCTGCCTGGCGCTGGGCGTGCCGGTCGCCGACCCGGACGACGCCGCCCGCTACCAGGTGTCGCGCTGGCTGTCCGACGAGCGCGAGGGCCGCCGCGACCTGGTCGCCGTCGCCGGCGACGACCGCTTCCTGAACGCGCTCGCCGAGTCCGTCGAGCAGCACCTGCGCCCGAACTACCGGGAGACCGCGGGCGACCCCGAGCGGGTGCGCGCCGTCACGGCCGTGCCGGGCCTGCGCACCGCGGCCCACACCCTGCTCGACCTGATCGCCGCGGACACCGCCCGGCACAGCCTGCCCACGCTCGCCAAGCACCTGGACCGGCTGGCCCTGCTCGGCTGCCCCGACGGCGTCGCCGTCAACCCGGTCGTCGCCGAGCGGGTGCTCGGCCACGACGTCGCCGCGATGCTGGGCCGCTCGCTGCGCACCGGCCTGCTCGACGAGCTGGGCTGGCCCGCGCTGGAGGCGGCCGTCGCCCGGCTGGGCGTGACCGCCGACGACAACGAGGACAGCCTCGCCATCGTCAGCCAGTACCCGTACCTGGTGCTGCGCCGCGGCGACCTGGTGCTGGTGCTCGGCGAGCACGGCGTCGAGCTGGAGCACATGCTGCGCATCCCCGCCGACCAGCGCCACTACCTGTGGCGGCTGGTGCTGCGCTACGTCGACAAGCAGCTGCTGGTCTGCTGGGACATCGGCCGCGAGCGGTCGGGCTACTGGAGCGGCGCGTCCGACGACGTGTTCACCGTTCCCGACAGCGCCTTCGACATGACCGACGCGATGTCGCTGCCGCTGCCCGGCGGTGGCCGCACCCTCGGCAGCCGCCCGCTGCACGTCGGCGACCGCAGCGAGCGGCACACCGGCCGGGTCCTCACCGACGGGGCCTCGTACTGGGTGATCCGGCACAACGGCGACAAACTGGTGTGCCAGGAGTTCGACCCGGCCACCGGCGAGCGCGGCCGGGCCAGCCTGCCCGCGTTCCTGGAGGACGGCGCGGCCGACGGGGAGTCGCTGGTGCTGCACCTGTCCCGGCTCGCGCCGCGCGACCCGGCGGCCGGTGCGCCGAGCCCGCTGCTCGGCGGGCGGGTGCCCAACCGCGCGGACGGCGGCCTGACCGGGCAGTCGACCGACGGCACGACGTACACGCTGCCCGCCGGGGCGAGCGTCCGCGGCGACCTGTCCGGGGCGGTGCGCCTGCCGGGCTCGGACGCGGTCTGCGGCGTGTTCACCGCCCGCGACTGGCGGCGCAGCTCGATGACCCTGGCCGACGCCGAGGGCTGGCTGCTCGGCGAGTACTCGGTGCCGCAGGGCCCGTCGGCGTACGCCCGCGGCACCCGGCTGGTGCCCGGGGCCGCGTACTGGCACCTGCTGCGCCCGCGCGACGAGGCCGGTTCGGCGGCGCTGCGCGCGGTCACCGACGAGTGGTGCGCGGGGCTGCTGGGCGAGTCCGTCGCGGCGATCGCCGCCGCAAAGGACGACGCCGCCGCGCAGGAGGCGCTGGTCGCGCTGGTCGCGCGGCACCTGCCGGAGGTCACCGACCCGTCGCTGCGGGCCGGGGTCGCCGGGCTGGTGGAGCGGGCCGCCGTGCACGTCACCCGGCTCGCCGAGCTGCGCGACCGGTGCGAGGGCAAGGCGGTCGAGGCCGCGGCGAAGCCTGCCGCGGAGTGGACCGGCGGCGTGCAGGACCACGTGCTCAGCCACGCGCTGTCCGGCCTCATCCGGTACTGCTACAGCCGCAATGACAGCGCGGTGCGCCTGTTCGCCGCGACCGGCGCGGCGTTCACCGCCGAGCAGGCGCCCACCGGGCAGCTGTACCTGGACGCCGACGACGACTGGTTCGACGCGCTAGGCACCCTGCCCGCCGCGATGTACCGCGCGGCGAGCCCGGTGACCAGCCCGGAGCACCGGGCCGCGCTGGTGGAACTGCTCGGCGTCGTCGCCCGCAGCGGGCTGCTCACGCCGGGATCGCGGCTGCGGCTGGTCGACCTGAAGGCCGACCAGCCCTTCGACGAGGCCGGCCTGCCCGGCACGGTGCTGACGTTCGGTGCGCGCCGGCTGCTGGTGCTGTCCGCCGACAACGACGACCGCGAGGTCAAGGGGTTGGAGTACGCCCCCGGCGGGGTGTTCGGGGCGCTGCCCGGCTACGCCATCACCGCTGAGCGGATGCTCGACACCGCCGGGGCCACCCCCGACGCGATCGCCGAGTTCACCAGCCTGCTGGCCGCGAACGGGCCGATCGCCTGGCAGCCCGACCGGGTCGCCGCGCTGTCCGACGCCGCCGGGGTCAGCCTCACCGAGGCCACCATGGTGCTGGCCGGCCTGCCGCAGCAGGCGTGGCACAAGCCGGAGTCGGAGTGGGTGCGCGAGCTGCTCGCCGTCGAAGCCGGTCCGGCGGCCGCCGCCGCGAGCCGGATGCGGTCGGGCAGCGTCACCGCGACCGCGCGGATGCTGGCCCTGCTGCTGCCCGCCGAGCTGGCCGCGCTGTGGCGGTCCGGCCCGGCGTCCGCGCGGTTCGCGGCCGCGTGGACCGAGCGCCACGGCGTACGCCGCCCGGTGCGCGACGACCTGATCGTCGCCATCGACAAGGCCGATGTGGACGGCTCCATGAACGCCTCCGAGCTGATCCACGGCATCGCCAACCCGGACACCTGCCGGTGGCTGCACGGCACCGTCGACGGCATCGACGACGACGACGTGTTCGTCGCGCTCGCCAAGTGCCTGCCGTGGCTGGTCTACCACCTGCCGGCCGACGACCCGATCCGGGCCGCGCTGCCGCGGACGGTGGAGCTGGCCCAGGCCCGGCTAGCCGACCCGGCGCTGTCCCTGCCGGCCGGCTACGTCACCGAACGCAAGATCGACCCGCTGCTCGCGGCGACCGGCGCGACCCGGGTGAACGGCGCAGACGGCAGCATCTCGGCCGGGGCGGTGCTGCTGCCGCCGGACACCGGCTGGCGCGCGGTGCACGTGCGCCCCGCGCTGCTGACCGGCGCCGACGACCCGGTGCTGCACGTGCTGCGGGCCAGGCTGGACAGCCACCAGGACGGCGTCGACGCCGCGCTGCACGCGCTGCTCGGCGGCCAGCTCGCCCGGCTGGTCGGCTACCCGGTGCCGGCCGGGCTCGACGGGTACGCCCAGGACCCGACCCGGTCCGTGCCCGACCTGGTGGCCCGGGTCGCGCAGGAGCGCGGGCTGCCCGCCGACGCGGCGGCGCTGTACCTGCAGCTGCTGGCGCTGCCCGACCCGACCGACAAGAACACGGCGCTGTGGACGGGCTGGAAGCCGGCCCGGCTGAAGGCGGCCCGTGCCGCGCTGGCCGCCACCGACCTCGTGGTCGAGGCCAAGCGGCCCCGGGCCGGGCGCAGCCTGTTCCTGCCCGGCGGGTGGCTGGCGCTCAAGGCCCCGCACCTGCCCCTGGAGCGGTGGAAGCTGCCGCTGCTCATCGGCGGCGAGAACGGGGTGTCCGGGCTGGACATCGTGCTGCCGGTCGCGCCCGCGCCGCAGCTGTTCGCGCTGGCCTGGGACAGGATCACCGCGGGCGACGGACCCCGATTCGACGAACTGGTAACCGAGAGGCGCCGATGACCACCACCACGACCGCGCGGCAGGTCGACCCTGCCGAGCATGCGTACGCCGGCGAGCTGGCGTTCCTGGCCGCGTACGACGGCGGGCCGCGCCCGCCCGGCTGGCGGCTCACCCCCCGGGCCGTGGTCACCTTCATCACCGGCAGCGACGGCCGCGAGCTGGAGCTGGCCAAGGAGGACCGGCGCGACGGCCTGCCCAACAAGCTGGTCGTCCCGGCGAAGTTCGTCGGCGAGCGCGCCCTGGTCGAGCGGTGCGTGGTCACCCTCGCCGGGGAGCGCGGCCTGCTGCTGGTCGGCGAGCCGGGCACGGCCAAGTCGATGCTGTCGGAGCTGCTGTCGGCGGCCGTCTGCGGCAGCAGCGAGCTGGTCGTGCAGGGCACCGCCGGCACCACCGAGGACCAGCTGCGCTACGGCTGGAACTACGCGCTGCTGCTGGCCCACGGCCCGAGCAGCGAGGCGCTGGTGCCCTCGCCGATCCTGTCGGCGATGCGCACCGGCGCGGTGGCCCGCGTCGAGGAGATCACCCGCTGCCTGCCCGAGGTGCAGGACGCGCTGGTGTCGCTGCTGTCCGACCGGCGTATCGCCGTGCCGGAGCTGGCCGGCACCGACGGCGCGACCGTGCACGCCGCACCCGGCTTCACCCTCATCGCCACCGCGAACCTGCGCGACCGGGGCGTGTCGGAGATGTCGGCGGCGCTCAAGCGCCGCTTCAACTTCGAGACCGTCGGCCCGATCGGCGACCTCGCGGCCGAGACCGCGCTGGTCGGCGAGCGGGCCCGCGCCGCGCTGGAGCGGGTCAAGGCCCCGTTCGCCGTCGACGACGCGGTGCTGGAGGCGCTGGTCACCGCGTTCCGGGACCTGCGCGAGGGCCGCTCGGTCGAGGGCTGGGACGTGGAGCGCCCGTCGACGGTGATGAGCACCGCCGAGGCGGTCGCCGTCGCGACGTCGCTGGGGCTGGCCCAGGCGTACTTCCCCGGCGACCGGGACGTGCTGTCGCTGCTGCCGGGGCACCTGCTCGGCGTGGTGCGCAAGGACGACCCGGCCGACGGCGCGAAGCTGCTCGGCTACTGGGACGGGGCGGTGCGCCGCCGCGCGGAGGACGGCGCGCGGCTGTGGCGGCGACTGTGGGAACTGCGTGATGTCCTCGGTGGCTGAGACGACGGCGGAGCATACGACGGCGCTGGACGGCGACCCCGCGGTCGCCGTCGCCGAGCTGGCCGGACAGCGCGACCCGTTCCTGATCGGCGTGCGGCACCACTCGCCCGCGCTGTCGGTCGTGCTGCCCGACCTGCTCGACCGGTACGCCCCCGAGGCGCTGCTGCTGGAGCTGCCCCCGGAGCTGGGCGAGTGGCTGCCGTGGCTGGCCGACCCCGACACCACCGCGCCCGTCGCCCTGGCGGGCGCGGTGGGGGACGCCGGTCTGGCGTTCTACCCGTTCGCGGACTTCTCGCCGGAGCTGGCCGCGGTCCGCTGGGCGCACCGGCACGGCGTGCCCGTCGTGCCGTGCGACCTGCCGCTGGCCGACCGCGCCTGGCACGAGCGGGAACAGCCCGCCGCCGGGCCGGCCGGGCAGCGGCTGTCGCTGGCCGGGGCGCTCAAGGACGCCGCGACCGGCCGCGCCGACGAGGACATGTGGGACCGGATGGTCGAGGCCCGCGCGCCCGGCGCGGACCCCGAGGCGGTACGCCGGGCGGCGCTGCTGGTCGGCTGGGCGCTGCGCCGCGACGCCGAGACCGGCGACGGGGTGTCCACGCTGGACCTGCGCCGGGAGGCGTACATGCGCGGCTGCCTCGCCGAGCACGCGGGCAAACGGGTCGCGATGCTGGTCGGCGCGTTCCACGCCCCGGCGCTGCGTGCGGCGGGACCGGCGAACCCGGCCCCGGCGGGTGCGAAGGTGGTCACCTCGCTGGTGCCGTACACCTTCGGGCTGCTCGACGCCCGATCCGGCTATCCGGCGGGCATCCGCGACCCGCAGTGGCAGCAGTCCGTGCTGTCCGCCGCGGGTGACCCGGCGCAGGTCGAGGCGGCGGCACTGGCCGCCGTCGTGGCGGTGTGCGCCGGGGTGCGCGCCGCCGGACACCCGGCCGGGCCCGCCGAGGCGCGCGAGGCCGTCCGGCTCGCCGTCGACCTGGCCCGGCTGCGCCGGCTGCCCGCCCCGGGCCGGGGCGAGCTGATCGAGGCGCTGCAGAGCGTGCTCGCCCACGGCGAGGTGCTCGGCCGCGGCCGCGTCGTCGCCACCGCGATGGAGCACGTGATGGTGGGGGACCGCCGCGGGCGGCTCGCCCCGGGCACCCCGCGCTCCGGGCTCGGGCCCGCGGTCCGTGAGCTGCTGGCGTCCCTGCGGCTGCCCGGCCCCGGCGACGCCGCCAAGGACACCCGCCTCGACCCGCTGCGCTCCGACCTGGACCGCCGCCGCGAGGTTCTCCTGCAGCGGCTGGCCGCCTGCGGGGTCGCCTACGCCGAACCGGTCGCCGGCGACGGCGGCGCGGGCGGTGTCGACGCCATCACCAGCCGCTGGCGGCTGCAGTGGACCCCGCACACCGAGGCCGGCATCGAGGTCGCCGGGCTGCGCGGGGTCACCCTGGAGCAGGCGACCGAGGGCGCGCTCGGCGAGCGCCGCCGCCGCGAGACCGCCGACGGCGGCCCGTCGGCGGCCGAGGTCGTCGAGGGCCTGCACGCCGCGGCGGTGTGCGGCCTGCCCGCGCTGGCCGCGCGGCGGCTGGCCGAGGTCGCCGCAGTGGTGCCCGCCCAGGGCTCGCTCACCGAGGCGATGAGCGCGCTGGCCCTGCTCGACCGGCTGCGCCACGGCCACGTGCCCGGCCTGCCCGAACCCGACCGGGCCGCCCTCGCCGAGGTCGCCGAGGCGGTGGAGACCGCCGCCGTGCGGCAGGTCGACGGGCTCGCCGGCTCCGAAGCCGTCGACGACGCGCGGGCCCTCGCAGCGCTCGCGCAGCGTGCCGAGGCGTCCGGGTCGGCGCTGCGCCTGGCCGACGCGCTGGCCCGGCTGGCCGCCCGCGGCACACCGCTGATGGCCGCCGCGGCGGGCGCGGTGCGGGTGCTGCTCGGCCACGTGCCGCCAGAGGAGTTCGGGGTGCGGGTGGCGTCCTGGGTGGACACCGCCGGCACCGACGAGGCCCGCCGCGCCCTGCAGGGGCACGTCAGCGGCCTGCTGGCCGTCGCCGAGCCGCTGCTGCAGGCCGCCGAAGGCGTGCTGACCGGGCTGCTCGACCGCGTCGAGAACCTGCCCGACGAGGCGTTCCTGCACCGGCTGCCCGCGCTGCGCGGCGGCTTCCACACCGCCAGCCCCGCCGGGCGCGACCGGCTGCTCGCGGTCATCGACGAACGGCTCGGCGGCCACGACGTGGCCGACCTCGGCGACGTCGACGACCCGGACGCCCTGCTGGCCCGACTGCTCGCCGACCGGGCGGGCCGGACCGCCCTGGTGGAGCTGGGCCTGCTGGCCGCCGACGGCACGGCCGCATCCGCCGACCCGGCCCCTACCGGAGCCGCGGAGGCGGATCGGGCCAGTGCCGAGAAGCGCGGTGCCGAATCGTCCACGCGCCGGACCACCGGCCCGGACGCCAGGCCCGCGCCATCGGGCGAGCTGTCGCCCGCCGACCGGTGGCGGCTCATCCTGGGCCGCGACCGTGCCGGCATGGGCGGCAAAGCGCGGCGGTACGCCACCGCGCTCGACGAGCTCTACGGCATGGGCCGGGGCGAGGGCGCACGCGAGGACCGCGGCGCGGGCGCGGGGCGCGAGCCGTCCTTCCCCGGCGTACGGGAATGGTCCGAGGAACTGTCCGCGCTGTTCGGGCCCGGCGTCCGGGAAGAGGTGCTGGCCGCGGCCGTGGAGTCCGGCCGCCTCGACGCCGCGCTGGAACTCGACCCCGACGCGGTGCGCCCGTCCATGGACCTGCTGCGTGACGTGCTGTCGCTGGCCGGTGGCATGCCCGAGGCCGTGGTGACCCGGCTGCGCCCGCTGGTGGCCCGCATCATCGCGGAGCTGACCAGGGAGCTGGCCACCACGCTGCGCCCGGCGCTCAACGGCCTCACCACGCCCCGCCCCACCGCCCGGCCGGGCGGGCGGCTCGACCTGGCCCGCACCCTGCGGGCGAACCTCGCGACCAGCCGCCGCGACGCCGACGGCCGAGTCACCGTGGTGCCCGAGCGCCCCGTGTTCCGCACCCGCGCCCGCCGCGGCGTGGACTGGCGGCTGGTGCTGGTGGTGGACGTGTCCGGCTCGATGGAGGAGTCGGTGATCTGGTCCGCGCTGACTGCGTCCGTGCTGGCCGGGGTGCCCGCGCTGACGACGCACTTCGTCGCGTTCTCCACCGAGGTGGTGGACCTGACCGACCGCGTCGGCGACCCGCTGAGCCTGCTGCTGGAGGTCAAGGTCGGCGGCGGCACGCACATCGCCGCCGGGCTGCGGCACGCCCGGTCGCTGGTCACCGTGCCCGCGCGGACGCTGGTGGTGCTGGTGAGCGACTTCGAGGAGGGGCACTCCATGGGCGGTCTGCTGGCCGAGGTGCGCGCGCTGGTGGAGTCCGGCGCGACCGTGCTGGGCTGCGCCAGCCTCGACGACGCGGGACGGCCGCGCTACTCGGTGTCGGCCGCGGGCCAGCTGGTCGCGGCCGGTATGCCGGTCGCCGCGCTCAGCCCGCTCGAACTGGCCCGCTGGGTCGGCGAGCAGGTGCGCCGATGAGCGAACGCAGCGAGCGAATCGGGATGCGGCGTTCGGCTCGGCGCGCCGACGAGCGAAGCGAGGAGAAACGATGAGCGGGCTGCCTCCGGTGACCGCGCCCGCGCTGGCGGAGACGCTCGACGCGCTGCCGGGGCGGCTGCGCAAGAAGGTCGACGACGCCGTCACCCGGGCCGCCGCCTGGCCGGTGTCCACGGCCGACGGCCAGGTCACGGTCACCGTCGACGAGAGCACCACCGTCACCCTGGTGGTGACCGGCGGCGTGGTGCGCACCGGGGCCGACGCCCGGTGCAGCTGCCTGCTCGCGCCCAACTGCCTGCACCGCGTCGCGGTGCTGGCCCTGGCCCCGGTCCACGACGGCCTCGACGACGAACCGGACGCCGCGCCTGCGGAGCCGCCGACGCCGGATGCGCCACCCGCCGGCACCGCCGCCGTGGTCACCGATGAAGCGGGACCTGACACCGGCCCATCCGGCGGTGCGCCGGTCGTGCTCACGCCGAAGCAGCGCGACGCGGCCGAAGGGCTGTGGCGGGCCGGGGCGGCCGTGCTCGCGGCGGGCACCTCGGGCAGCGGGCTGGTGCTGCGTACCGCGCTGCTGCGGGCCGTGCACGAGGGCCGCGCCAACGGGCTGCACCGCGCCGCCGCGGCCGGCACCCGGGTCGCCGCCGGATTGCAGGCGCTGCGGGAGGCGCAGCCGCAGTTCCGGCTCGCCGAGCTGACCGACGACCTGCGCGAGGTGCTGGCCGTCGCGCACCGGCTGCGCGCCGGGGAGCTGCCCGCCGAGCAGTCCGCGGACCTGCTCGGCGTGGCCCGGCGCGGCTACGACCCACAGGCCGGGCTGCGCCTGTACGGCCTGTGCACGGTCCCGGTCGTCGCCGAGTCCGGTTATGCCGGAACGGTCACGTACGTCGTGGACCGCGACGGTCGGCTGTGGACGGTCACCGACGTCGCCCCGGGCGGCGCGGACCGGGCCGCCCGATCCGGCGACACGGCCGTGGCGCTGGGCGAGGCCGGGCTGAGCCATCGGCAGCTCACCCGCGCGGGCATGATCGTCTCCGGGGGCACGGCGAGCGCCTCGGGGCGGCTCGGCGCGGGAAGATCGGTGCGCGCGGTCCGGGCGACCGGGGCGGCCTGGACCGAGCCGCCTCTGCGCGCCCTGTGGGAGCAGCCGCTGGACGAGCAGGTCAGCCGGGCCTTCGATGCGCTCGCCGAGCCGGTCGGGGACCGGCTGGCCGGGTCCGACCTGCTGTTCCTGTCGGTGCGCGTACGCGGCGCGGCCACCGGCGACGCCGTGCTCGCCGAGACCCTCGACGGCGCTCCGGTGCTGCTCACGGTCGCCGACGACCATCCCGAACTGGCCTACCGGGAGAACCTGCGGCTGCTCGGCGCGGCCGAGGGCCTGGAACTGCTGGTGGTCGGCCGTCCCGACCCCGGGCGGCGGGCGACCGTCGAGGCCCTGTCGATCGGGCGCGCGCCCGGCACCGGTGACGGGCTGCGCCTGCCCGAGGCCTGGGGCGGCCACGCCGACCTGGGCTACGACCGCCTGCACCGCAGCCAGCTGCAGTCGGGGCAGCAGGTCCCGGCCGTCGCGGGACGCCCGCCGGTGACCGGTGATCCGGCGCTGCAGCTGCTGCGCCGCCACCTGGAACGGGTGGTCAGCGGCGGCCGGGCCGTGGCCGCGCTCGCCGACGGCCAGCAGCGCCGACTGCGGCGGGCCCGCCTGGACCTAGGCGCGTACCTGCTGGCCGAGCTGAGCAGCGCGGCCCGGTTCCGGCGCCGGGATCCGTTCGGCCGGCTCACCGGCGACGACGCGGAGGCGTTCACCCGGGCGTGGCTGGCCGCCGCCGTGTACGAGCAGCACGCCACCTCGGCGCTGACCCACGCCACCTGGCTGCCCCGGGGCTGACCCGGCCCCGCCCGGCCGCGCGGTGACGTCGCGGCCGGGCCGCCGGGCCATCGCCGGGCCGCTGCCGGGTCGCCGCCGGGCCGCGCTGGCCAAGATCGCCGTTTCCGGTCATCGGATGTGGTCAGGCCGCAGATCATGACCGGAAACGGCGATCTTCCACCCTCGGCGGCGGTGTCAGCCCAGCCGTAGCAGGTCGTCCAGGGTCAGCGGGGCGACGCCGGTGAGGCGTTCGACGGTGTCGGTGACGGTGGCCAGCGAGCCGTCGCGGATCGCCAGGTAGGTGCTCACCCAGGCCTCGACCTGCCAGTCCGGGGCCTCGTACACCGCGCGGGAGGCGTACGCCTCCTCGACGCTCTCGTCGTGGTAGCCCGTCTCGCGTCCGGTCACGAACGTGATGATCTCGGCGACCTGCTCCAGGGTCAGCGCCTGCGGGCCGCTCAGCTCGTAGACCTGCCCGTCGTGGCGGCCGGGCTCGCGTAGCACCAGCGTGGCGACGTCGGCCACGTCGTCGATCGCGACCCCGGCGACCCGGCCGTCGCCCGCCGGGCCGCGCAGCATCCCGTCGTTACCGGCGAACAGTGGCAGCATCTCCAGGTACAGGTTGTTGCGCAGGAACGTCCACGCCAGCGGCGTGTCCCGCAGGTGCTGCTCGGTGGCCCAGTGGTCACGGGCGAGGGTGAACGTCGCGTCGGGCGAGGCGCCGTAGAACGACGTGTACACCAGCCGCCGCACCCCGGCCGCGACCGCCGCGTCGATGAACGTGCGGTGCTCGGCGACCCGCTCGGCGGACTCCGCGCCGGAGACCATGAACAGCGTGTCCACGCCGCTCAGCGCGTCGATCGCCGCCGCGCGATCGCCGTACGCCGCGCGGCGGACCTGCGCGCCGGGCAGTTCGGGGGCGCGGGACGGGTCGCGCACCAGGAGGCGCTGCGGCAGCCCGGCCTCGGCGAGCCGGTGGGCCACCCGCGCGCCGAGCCGGCCGGTGGCCCCGGTGACGGCGATCGTCGCCTCGGACATGGCCTCTCCTGCCTGTGGGGATGTTTTCTCATGGTATGCGGACCCGCCGCGCGACGGGCTGGCGGCGCGACGACGGGGACCGCGAGGATGTGACCGTGACATGGTCCACCGCAACGGATGTCCGTGACCTGCTCGACGCGGCGGGAGAGTTCCTGCGCTCGCGTCCGGTCGAGCACACGGCGCTGCTCACCGAGGCCGCCTACCTTCAGGCGCGCCCCAGCACCGCCCCCGACCAGCGGTACGGCTGGTGGCGAGAGGCCGACGGGGAGGTCACGGGGGCTTTCCTGCGTGCGCCGGGGCACGCGCCGATCCTGTCCCCGCTGCCCGACGCGGCGATCGCCGCCCTGTTCGACGCGCTCGGCGAGCCGGACGCGGTGGGAGTGGACGGCGGCCTGGCCGACCGGGTGGCGCAGGCCTGGTGGGCCGCTCGCGGCGACCGGCCTGTCGAACGTTCGCGCATCACGCTGTACCGGCTGGACCGGTTCACGCCGCCCGCGCCGCCGCCCGGTCGCGCCCGTGTCGCCGGGCCCGCCGACCGGGATCTGCTCCTGGCGTGGTTTCACGACCTGATGGCCGCCTACCCGGACGATCCCAGCGAGGCCGCGTACGTCGTGGACGACCCGCTCGACTACGGCGGCATCACGCTGTGGGAGGCAGCGGATCCGCAGGGTGTGGGCCGACCGGTGGCGATGGCGGGCCGCAGCAGGCTGGTCGCGGGTATGGTCCGGCTGAGCGCGGTCCACGCGCCGGGTGGCGACGACGCCCACGCCGACGCGGTGTTCGCCGCGGCCTGTGCCGCCGCCCGGCGGATCGCCGACCACGTGCTGGTCTTCGCCGGCGCCGCGGCCACGGGCGTGAAGTACCGGGCGCTGGGCTTCCAGCCCGTGCTGGACCGCGTGCTGCTCGGCGCCCCGCCCGCCGCGGGATCGTCCTGACCTGCCCCGGCGCGGACTAGCATGGTGAGTGAGGCCACCATGACCAGACAGAGACCGGACGGCACCCACGACCACCCGTACAGCGCGCTGAACCTGCGCCTGGCGCTGGCCGGGTTCGGCCTGGTGTTCGCGGGCGTGCTGGCGGTGATCTCGTTCGCCTTCGGACTGGGCTGGCTGGGCTGGCTGAGCGTGCTGTTGATGGCCGTCACGGTCGTCGACCTGATCGTGATCACCCGTCGGCGGCGGCAGCGCCGCCGCGAGGACCATGGTGCGCCGCACTCGCTTTTCGAGTGAGCCGTCCGTGCGAAGCAGACCCCGGTGAAGCAGGCTGCCGCGCAGGTCAGGCGGCATAAAATCAAGACATGATCAACGGTATGCATGCTCTGATCTACAGCACGAACGCCGACGCCGACCGCGCCTTCTTCCGCGACGTGCTCGGTTTCCCGCACGTGGACACCGGCGAGGGCTGGCTGATCTTCAAGGCTCCGCCCGCCGAGATCGCCTTCCACCCGGCCGAGGCGCACACCCGCTGCGAGCTCTACCTGACCGTGGACGACGTCGAGTCCACGGTGGCGCAGTGGGGCGAGCGCGGTCTGGAGATCATCGTCGCGCCGACCGTGCGCGAGTGGGGCACCGAGGCCGTGGTACGCCTGCCCGGCGGCGCGACCCTGGGCGTCTACCGGCCGACCCACGCCACCGCGTACAGCGCCGCCTGACCCGCGCGCCGGGCGTCCAGGGCCCTGGCTCAGTCCGGGGCCCAGGCCGGGTCGCGGCCGAACGCGGCCAGCAGCCGGTCCTGGGCGTCGGAGCCGTCGGGCAGGTCGATCCGCGGCCCGATGGCCCCCGCCCCGCGGTAGGCGTGCTCCTCGGTGTCGAACCAGTCCGCGACCACCTTCACCGCCTGCGGATCCAGTTGCGGGTCCACGCCCAGCGCCACGGCCAGGTCCCAGGCGTGCACCAGGTGGTCGGCGGTGAGCTGGTAGGCGTACTCGCTGGCGGCGGTGTCGCCGAAGGACAGATGCACGATGCGGTCCATCGCCCCGGGCGCGGTCACCGCGGCCTCCGCCTCGCGCGCGGCGTCGGCGGCCGCCGCGACCGGGTCCGTGCCCAGCAGGTCGCCGGCGAACCGGTCACCGACGTCGTCGACGGTCGCCCCGGCGAAGATCGGCACGGTCCACCGGTCCTCGCCCACCAGATGGTTGACGAGTGCGCGGACGTCCCACTCCGGGCACGGCGTGGGTGACGACCACTGCTGCGGCCGCACCTGTGCGACGCGGTCGGTGAACTCGGCGAGACTGGCCCGGTAGCCGTTCAGCAGGTCCATGGCATCCACCTCGCCAAGCAGTATATGCAGCCCGAACGGGCCGAGATCCGGCTTCGGCGACCCGGGCGGCCGGGTGGGACGTACCGTCGGGGGGAGGGGAGGTCCGCCATGTTCGTTCAGGTCATTCGCGGCCGGGTGTCCGATCATGAGGCGGCCCGCGAGGCTTTCGACAGCTGGGTCCGTGAACTGTCGCCCGGGGCGGACGGCTGGCTCGGCACCACCGGCGGGGTCACCGCCGACGGCCGGCTGGTCGTGCTCGCCCGGTTCGCCTCCGAGGAGGCGGCCCGGGCCAACAGCAGACGGCCCGAACAGGACCGCTGGTGGCGGCAGACGGCGTCGCTGGTGTCCGACCCGACCTTCCACGACAGCGCCGACGTGCGCGGCTACCTGGCCACCGGCTCCGACGACGCGGGCTTCGTGCAGGTCATCACCGGCCGAACCGGCGACCCGGACAAGATGATGGACAGCGTCGTACGGCTGTCGGCCAGCCTGCACCAGTTCCGGCCGGACCTCATCGGCGGCACCGTGGCGCTGCACCACGACGGCACCTTCACCGAGGCGGTGTACTTCACCTCGCTGGAGCAGGCGCGGGCCGGGGAGCAGCGGCAGCTGCCGCCGGAGCTGCAGGGCGCGCTCGACCGGGCCGAGGAGCTGACCTCCATGCTGTCCTATCACGACCTGACCGAGCCCTGGCTGTTCTCGCCGCGCTGAGGGTCGCGCCCGCGCTGCCGGGCACCTACCATGGGCCCGTGATTTTCGAGCAGGGTCAGCGCATCGTGTTCATCGGCGACAGCATCACCGACTGCGGTCGGCGTGACAGCGCCGCCCCGTACGGCGACGGCTACATGAGCCTGGTGCAGGCGTTCGTCACCGCCGCCCGCCCCGACCTCGGTCTGCGCTGGGTCAATCGCGGCGTCAGCGGCGACACCGTGCGCGACCTGGCCGCCCGGTGGCAGGCCGACGTCGTCGACGAGCGCCCCGACTGGCTGAGCGTGAAGATCGGCATCAACGACGTCTGGCGCTTCTTCGAGAACATGCCCGACGCCGCGGTCCCACTCGACGAGTACACGGCCACCCTGCGCACGCTGCTGGCCACGGCGGTCGAGCGCACCGGCTGCCGGCTGATCCTCGCCGACCCCTACCTGATCGAGTCCGATCACGACGACCCGCAGTACGTGATGACCGGCGACTACGCCGCGACCGTCGCCACGCTGGCGAAGGAGTTCGGCGCGCTGCACGTGCCCGTCCAGGCCGCGTTCGACCGGGTGCTGACCTCGACCCGGCCCGCCGACTGGGCCCACGACCGCATCCACCCGAACCTGGCCGGCCACGCCGTCATCGCCCGCGCCTTCCTCGACGTCATCGGCTGACCTGCCCGCCCCCTTCTGCCGCGTGGTGGCGGTAGGGGCGGGTGGGTAGGGTGCGGGCATAGGGGCGTATGCGGTCGGGGCGCTGTCGGCGCTCGTTCAGGTCGGGGCGGCGGTCGCGGCCGGGACTCTGCTGGGCGCGGGGTGGGCGGTGCTCGCGGGCGCGGTCGTCGCTGTCGTCGCGGTGCCGTACGGCTGGGCTGTCGGGCACGTGCGGGCCTACCCGCTGAGCCCGCGCGGGGTCGGGCTGTTCGCGGTCGACCACAGCTGGAGCCTGGTGAACACGATCGCCGGGGCGGGCTTCCTCGCGGTCAACCTGGCCCGCGGGCACCACCTGGACCCGCCGCGCTGCTGCCACCGCGGCCGGATCGACGTCCATGAGCAGGCCATCCAGGGGTACGCCACCACGCTGGGCAACGTCGTCGCCGGCGGGACTGCGGCCAACGAGCGCCACGAGGACCTGCACGTCCGCCAGGCGCGCCTGCTGGGGCCGCTCTACCTGCCGCTGGTCGGGCTGAACTACGCCCTGTTCAGCGTGCTGCCGGTGTGGTGGTTCTACCACGACCACGACGGCTACCCGATCACCGGACCGGGCCGCTATTTCACTCGCGGCGTCTACCTGCACGTCTGGCACGAGGCCTGGGCGTACCGCCGCGACGTGCGGGACCGCTACGGCGACCTGCCCGTGCCCCGGCCTGGCCGGAGACGGTCGCGGCGGGTCCACCGCAGGGACCGCCTCCGCCGCGGACCGCATGATCATGGTGACCGCGATCACTGTACAACTGACAAAACTTGAAATCTGTCATCTGTCAGCCCTATCGTTCTGGGCATGACCACCAACACCATGACCACTCGCCCGCTCGGCACCTCCGGCCCGCGCGTCTCCGCGCTGGGGCTGGGCCTGATGGGCATGTCCGACCTGTACGGCCCCGCCGACGAGGCGGAGAGCATCGCCACGATCCACGCCGCCCTGGACGCCGGGGTCACCCTGCTCGACACCGGCGACTTCTACGGCATGGGCCACAACGAGCTGCTGCTGCGCGACGCGCTCAAGGGCCGCGCCCGTGAGAACGCCGTCATCAGCGTCAAGTTCGGCGCGCTGCGCGACGCCGCGGGCGGCTGGAACGGCGTCGACACCCGGCCGATCGCGATCAAGAACTTCCTCGCGTACACCCTCAAGCGCCTCGGCACCGACCACGTCGACATCTACCGCCCGGCCCGCCTCGATCCGAACGTGCCGATCGAGGAGACCGTCGGGGCGCTGGCCGACCTGGTCAAGGCCGGTTACGTCCGGCACATCGGGCTGTCCGAGGTCGGCGCGTCCACCTTGCGCCGGGCCGCTGCCGTGCACCCCATCGCCGACCTGCAGATCGAGTACTCGCTGATCTCGCGGGGCATCGAGCGCGACATCCTGCCCACCGCCCGCGAGCTGGGCATCGGCATCACCGCGTACGGCGTGCTGTCGCGCGGCCTGCTGTCGGGCCACTGGTCCCGCGAGCGGGCCACCGCGCCCGGCGACTTCCGCGGGCACCTGCCCCGGTTCGCCGGTGACAACCTGGACCGCAACCTGGCCCTGGTCGACGCGCTGCGCGAGGTCGGCCAGGACAAAGGCGCCAGCGTCGCGCAGATCGCGGTGGCCTGGGCGCTGGCCCAGGGCGACGACATCGTGCCCCTGGTCGGGGCGCGCACCCGGGCGCGGCTGGAGGAGTCGCTGGGCGCGCTGCCGGTCGTGCTGACCGAGACCGACCTGGCCCGGATCTCCTCGGCGGTGCCGGCCGGATCGGTGTCCGGGGACCGCTATGACCCGCATTCGATGTCGGCGCTCGACAGCGAGAGGTAAGGTCTGCCCGTTATGGCAGATGCTCCGCTCACACCCGATCGCATCCTGGAAGCGGCGGAGGAGGCCCTCCGCCGCTTCGGGCCGGCGAAGGCCAACGTCGTCGATGTCGCGCGCGCGCTGAACGTCAGCCACGGCAGCGTGTACCGGCATTTCCCCAGCAAGGCGGCGCTGCGTAGCGCGGTGGCGGAGCGCTGGCTGGCGCGGCTGTCGGAGCCGCTGGCCGAGATCGCAGCCGAGCGCGGCCCGGCGCAGCCGCGGCTGCGCCGGTGGCTGGAGGCGCTGTGCGACGCCAAGCAGCGGCGGGCCCGCGACGAGCCGGAGCTGTTCACCACGTACTACCACCTGGCGCTGGAGGCCGACGAGGTGGTCCGGGCGCACATCAACGCGCTGGCGGCGCAGCTCGGCGGGATCATCGCCGACGGGGTGGGCCGGGGCGACTTCGCGGTCGCCGACCCGTTCCGGACGGGCCGGGCCGTGTTCGACGCCACCAGCCGCTTCCACAACCCCGCGCACCTCGCGGAATGGAACGACCCCGAGATCAAGACCGAGTTCGAGGGTGTCTGGCTGCTGATCCTCAGCGGCCTGGGAGTGCCCCGCTGATCAGCTCTTCGCCGGGCCGCGCAGCTCCCACACCCGGGTGTGCTTGACCGTCACGCTCTCCAGCGCGAAAGGGGTCGGCACGTCGTACGCGCCCAGCTCCCGGAACAGCGGTTTGGGCAGGAACGCCCGGTCGGGGTCGCCGACCAGCACCCGCGCCCCGTTCTTGGCCGCCCGGCGCAGGAAACCGGTCATCCGGTCGGCCATCGCCTGGCTGTAGAACACGTCCCCGGCCAGCACGATCTCGGCGTCGGCGGCGTCACCGCCCAGGATGTCGGCCTGCTCCACGGACACCCGCACACCGTTGGCGGCGGCGTTGAGGCCGATCGCGGCGGCCGACAGCGGATCGATGTCCACGGCGCGCACCGACGCCGCCCCGGTCAGCGCGGCGGCCACCGCGACCAGCCCGGAGCCCGACGCCAGGTCCAGCACCCGCTTGCCGGCCGTCGTCTCCGGGTGGTCGAACAGAAAACGGGCCAGCGCCTGGCCGCCGGCCCAGGCGAACGCCCAGAACGGCGGCGGCTGCTCGCTGCGGTATTCGCCCTCGGTCAGCTCCCACAGGCCGATCGGCTCGTCGGCCTGGTGCAGCTTGAGCTCGGGCAGGAAGGGCACGGGAGCGAGCGCGGCGTACGAGCGGACGAAGTCGGCAGCGGTGTCGGTCACCCTGGAAGTGTGCCGCCTGCCCGCCCCGGCCGCGCACGGCGGGGCAGGTGAGCCTGCCCACGGCCGTCACCAGGTGGTGATCGCCTCCTGTGGCTCGATCGTGATGGGGACCTGCGTCCCGTAGCGCTTGGGCAGCTCCACGCGGGCGCGTTCCAGGTCGGCCGGCAGCACGCCGATGGTGATTCCCGACCCGTCGTGCGTGGTCCCGGTCGTGTTGATCGTGATTCCCTGCTTTTCCCAGTACTTCCGGTCGTCCATCACCCGGCTCGCCAGCGCCTGCAGCGTCGCCTGGTCGTACGCGGCGTCCCGCAGGTAGATGCACTCGGTGCCGGCCTGCTGCGTCACGAACTCGTCGAACTCGGCGGACGGCACCCGGTACACGATGCCGTAGCCCTTCTCGGGCACCACCTCGACGCCGGCGAACTGCTTGCCGAAGCGGCCCTCGCCGGCCTGGCTGATGCGAGTCAGCGCGTCGTCGAGGGTGACGCTGGTCGGCCACATGGTCGACCCCGCGGTCTCGATGGGGCTGGGCGTGGGCCGGGCGACGGCGCAGCCCGGAGTGCCGGCGCCGTCCAGGGTCGGCGGCGGGGCGGCCGCCTCGCCGGCCTCGTTCTGGCCGGCGCAGCCCGACAGGGCGGCGGCGATCAACAGCGCCGCGAGGGCGCCACCGGTGAATCGAAAGCTGGTCATGAATGTCTAGACGCCACGGCCGGTCCGCCGGTTGCGCCGGGGTGGGTTCCCCCGTTAGCAGGGTATGACCCGAGTGGTGATCATCGCAGCGGCGGTGCTGGCGACGGCCGTGGCCCTGCTGTCGGCGACCGAGTACGACAGCCGGCCGTGGCCCGGCAAGCCCGACCCGGCCGCCGTGGGCACGACCGACCCCGGCGCGCCGGGGGAGACGCCGGTGTCGCCCGCCGCGCAGACGGCCGCGCCCGCCACGCCGTACGCGGACGCCCCGTTTGCGATGCCGGGCATGGCGGCCAAGGCCGGGCAGCCGATCGCCATCCACACCGCCGACCTGCCCGCGAACGAGGCTTCGGGCCTGGTGGCCAGCAGGCGGTTCCCCGGAGTCTTCTACTGGCTGCGCGACGGCGGCGGCGCGACGACGCAGCGGCCGCGCGCCGCGCTGTGGACCATCCGGCTGGGTGAGGACGCCCAGTCCCATCCGGTGCGCCGCGGCGAGAACTTCCCGTTCGCGCAGGTCTTCGAGGCGCCCAACGCCGACTGGGAGGACGTCGTCATCGACGACGACGACAACCTGTGGATCGGCGACATCGGCGCCAACGACTGCGTGAGCAAGCAGTACCTCTACCGCACGCTGGAGCCCGATCCGGACACCGACGACCCGTTCATGGTGACGGCGAAGTATCCGCTGGCCTTCCCCGATCCGGCTCCGGGTTGCAAGACCCGCAACGCCGAGGCAATGCTCTGGCTCGACGGGGAGCTGTACCTGTTCGCCAAGACCGCCAACTCCCCGGTGTACCGGGCGGTGCTGCCGGCCGAGCGCAACACACCGGTCACCCTGCTCCCGGTGGCGAAGTTCGACCACAACGTCAGCAAGATCTCGGTCAGCACGGTCTCCGACGACCGCACCCGGCTGACCCTGGCCGGCCATTCCCGGTACTGGGTCTTCGCGGCGGACCCGGAGCTGACCGGCGACGAGTTCCTGCGCGAGGCGATGGACGGCAAGCCGGTGCACACCGCCACCTTCGCGTCGGCGGCGGGCAACGCCTCCGTGGAGGGCGGCAGTTACGTGCCCGGCACACACGACCTGCTGTTCGTCGCCGAGAACAAGGAGATCTTCCTGGTCCCCGACGCCCCGGCGCCCACCTCGGCCCGCTCCTAGATCCGCTGACCTGCCTGGCGCCTGTGCGTATCTTGCAGTGGCATTCGCACAGGTGCCAGGCAGGTTCGACGATCGATGAGATCGGCGCGGCGGTCAGCAGCCGCAGGTGTAGTACAGGATGTCCCAGTGGTTGCCCTCGTCGGTGTAGAGGTTGCCCGCGCCGGAGCGGTACTGGTAGCCCCAGCCGGAGATGTAGCCGACGTAGGTGAAGTTGTTCTTGATGTAGTTGCCGATGCAGGTGTACTTGCTGATGTCGAGCTTGTAGCCGTTCCAGTGGCTGTACGTGCCGGAGGAGTGGCCGGCCTCGGTGCCCGCGGTGATGTTGATGGCGCAGCCGCTGGCGCTCTTCAGCGTCTTGATGCCGGTGATCGTCACCTGGCGGACGTTGGTGAACGAGGTGCACGTGGAGTTGTTGCGGTCGCTGCAGTTGCCGCTGGACGACCAGGTGATCCCGGCGGCGCGCAGCTGGGCGGCGGCCTCGGAGTGGGTGAGGAACGTCGCGGCGTGCGCCGGGCTGGCAAAGGCCAGCACGGACGCGATGACACCGGCCGCGACCACGGCAAGGGCCCGGGGTACGAAGCGGGACATGGGGGTGCTCCTGAGGGGTGTTGGAGTTATTTGCCGTCCGCTGCGCAGCGATGGGAAGATTTTTACCATACATAGAAGAGTGACGCTAGACGGCAAAGTGTCACATCGGCCGTCGTCATCCGGTGTGGACGGCGACACCCGCGCTCGTCCGATCGAGCCACTCACCTAGCAGCCTAGGACGGGCCACAGGTGGTGTCGCGCGCCACGAAGCCGCGGCGACGGTCAGCCGGTCCGGGCCCGCATCGCCCGGTCCAGCTCGCGCATCCGGGCGGTGACCAGGTCGACGACGACGCGGCTGGCGGGGGACAGCTCGCCCTCGCGGTGCACCACGGCGAACGTCTCGTACATCGCCGGGCGCAGCGGGGCCCAGCCGAGCCCGGCGGGCAGCCGGTCGCCGAGGCCGTGCAGCACGCCGCGCCAGGTGACGGTGTCGGCCAGCCCGCGGGCCGCGATCTCCAGCGCCGTCTCGGTGTCCTCGACCTCGATCCGCGGGCGCAGCGGGTGGCCGGTGCGCTGCACCGCCTGGGCGAGCTGGCGGCGGGTGGTGTCGGTCTCGCGCCAGCTCGCGTCGGGCAGCACGAGCTGGGCCGCGGCCAGGTCACTCGGGGTGATCCGGGCGTGCAGCCGGGCCGGGTCGGCGCTGACGTACACCAGCTCGTCGCGCAGCACCGGGGTCACGACCATGTTCTCGTCCTCGACCGGCAGCGCGATCACCGCCGCCTCCAGCCGGCCCTTGCGCAGGTGCTCCAGGACCTCGGCGGAGTTCTGCCCGACCAGCTCGACCCGCACGCCCGGGTGCCGCTGCAGCACGTCGGCGACGAGATCGGCGGTGAGGTAGAACCGGGCGGTGCGGAACAGCCCGAAGCGCACCGTGCCGGTCAGCAGCTCGCGCACCGAGGCGACGGCCCGCCCTGCCTCGGCGACGGCGGCCAGCGCCGCGGAGGCGTGCGGCTGGAGGGCGCGGGCCGCCTCCGTCGGCACCAGGCCGCGCCCGACCCGCCGGAACAGGGTCGTGTCGAGCTGCTGCTCCAGCAGCCGGACCTGCTCGGAGATCGAGGGCTGGGCGTAGCCGAGCGCGCCCGCCGCGGCGGTGAACGAGCCGTGCTCCAGGGTGGCCAGGAAGCAGCGGAGCTGATGCAGGGACAGCACGATACGGCCTCGGACGATCTATAGGAATTACCTGTGGGCAACGCTGGAAACCAAGGCTACCTCGATGGCTGAATCCGACCTACCGTTCTGTTCCATGACCGCCACCGTCTCCGCGCCCGCCCCCGTGGGCACGCCGCCAGCCCGTTCCGCCCGGCGCGGCGCCGTCCTGGTGCTCGTCTCCGCGACCGGGTTCGGCATGTCGGCGGTGTTCGCCAAGCAGGCGTACGCGGCCGGTTTCAACGTGCCGACCATGCTGTCCGGCCGGTTCGCGCTCGCCGCCGTGCTGCTGTGGGCCGTGGTGGCGTGGCGGCGCGCGCCGCTGCCCCGGGGCCGGGCCCTGGCCGTCTGCGTCGGGCTGGGCGCGCTCGGTTACGCGCTGCAGGCGGGCTTCTACTTCGGGGCGCTGGCCCAGATCGACGCCTCGCTGACCGCGCTGCTGCTGTACGCGTACCCCGCGCTGGTGACCGTGCTCGCGATCGCGCTGCGCCGGGAACGCCCGGACCGCCGCCGGCTGGCCGCGCTGGGCTGCTCGGCCGTGGGCATGCTGCTGATGCTCGGCGCGGGCGGGGTCGGCGGCTCGGCCGCCACCGGGGGAGTGCTGCTGGCGCTGGGCGCCGCGGTGGCGTACGCCCTCTATCTGACCGTCTCCGCCGGCCTGCCCTCCGGCCTGGACATCTTCGCGGTGACCGCGGTGGTGTGCACCTCCGCCGCGGTCAGCATGGTGGTCGCGGGCCTGGCCACCGGCAGCCTGCACGCGCCGGGGCAGGCCTCGGGCTGGCTGTGGATCGGGCTGCTGGCCGTGGTGTCCACCGTCGTGCCGATCGCGGGCATGTTCGTCGGGGTACGCGACGTCGGCGCGTCCGCCGCCGCGATCCTGTCCTGCGCCGAGCCCGCCGTGACGGTGGCCACCACCGCCCTGGTCTACGGCGAGCGGCTGACCCCGGTGCAGGCCGCCGGCGGGCTGGCGGTGCTGGCGTCGGTCGCGGTGCTCCAGCTGCGCCGCCGGTCGGCGGGCTCGACCACCGCGGCGGTATCCTGCGACGTCCCCTCGCCGACCGCCGGAGATGAGCACGTTCGTGAGACGCCTCGCCCCCCTCGCCGTCGTGGCGGCGCTGCTCGCCGGGGGCTGCGCTCCCTCCGCCCCGGCGGCGTGGGTTCCCGCCCCGTCGGCTCCGGCCGCTCCGTCCGCGTCGACCGCCCCGTCACCCGCGGCGGCGCTCACCCCGGCGCAGAAGTTGACCGCGGTCCTCGTCACCGACGAGGTGCTGGCGGCTGAGCTGACCGAGTCCGGAACGGATCTGGAGCGCGCGTACGACGGAGAGCGCGCGCCGGGTTTCCCGGCCGGCACCGTCACCGCCTGCGGAACCCGCCCGGTCTCCGCGACCAAGGACGCCAAGCAGGTCAAGGCGCACGTGCGGGCCTGGGTCGTCAACGGCACGGTGCTCACGCAGGAGGTGCACGTGCTGCCCCGGCAGCGGGCCGAGGACGTGGTCGCCAAGGCGGCGAGCATGCTGAAGGGCTGTGCGAGCTACGCCGACCACGGCGACAGCTACCGCCGTACCGCGAGCAACAAGATCAAGCTTCCTGCCGACGTGAAAGGGGCCGCGGCCTGCTTCGCGGTCTCCGGGTCGGTCAACTGCCACGCCTACCTGGGGCGCGGTGGCGTGGTGACCACGGTGTCGAGCATGGGTACGGACCAGCGGACCGCCGAGTGGTGGCTGGAACGGATCATGACGGCTGCCGAGCACCGGCTCGAGGCGCTGCCCGCCTGATCGGCCCTGGCCCCTGCCTCCCGCACCACCGACAGACGCGCCGCGGCCCCGACCAGCCGCAGGTGGCCGGGGCCGCCGCGTTAACAAGGGCACCTTCTACAACGCAGAGCGTTGTGAAGGTGCCCTTCCTTTGCCTTAGACCAGGAAGTTGGCGAAGGCCCAGGGCTCGGAGTCGTCGCCGGTCTTCGGGCGGAAGTTGGCGAACGGCTCGTAGTGGGAGCTGCGGGGGGTCCAGTCGGTGTGGACCGACGGGACCGGGCCCAGGTAGGGGTTGGCGACGTCGAGGACGGCCTCGGGGTCGAGGTCGTCGGGGACGCACAGGCCCCGGTTCGGGTTGTTGACCATCCAGTAGACCGCGCCGAGGACCGAGGCGGCGACCTGCAGCGTGGTGGCGTTCTGGTGCGGGACCAGGGCGCGCGACTCGTCGATGCCGAGCTGCGAGCCGACCCACCAGCCGTTGAGCTCGTGGCCGAGCAGGAGCACGCCCAGCTCGTCGATGCCGCTGATGATCTCGTCGTTCATGATGCGCTGGTCGGTCTGCAGCGTGTAGCCGTTCATCTGGCACTCGTGCAGGCTGTTCAGCGCGGCGTCGGACGGCTGGTACGCGTAGTGCACGGTGGGGCGGTAGACCGCCTTGCCGTCCTCCCACACGGTCAGGTGGTCGCTGATGGTGAACGCCTCGCCGTGGCGCACGACCATGCCGATGATGGGGCCGCCCAGCGGCACCCAGGAGCGGACCTTGGTGGTGATGCCGGTCTGGGCGAGGCAGATCTGGTTCTGCGGACCCGACTCGTGGGTGTACGCGTGCTCGGGCAGCGTGGGCTCGTGGGTGCCCCAGCCCATCTCGGCGGGCGCGATGCCCTCCTCGTAGAAGCCCTCGACGGACCAGGTGTTGACGAACTCGCCGACCTGCTTGGGCTTGTCGCTGACCTGGGTGTCGCGCTCGGAGATGTGGATCACCTTGGTGCCGGTGAGCATGCCCAGCGCCGCGAAGTCGCGGCCGGCCAGGGCCTCCTCGAGCTTGGCCTTGCGGGCCGGGTCGAGCGGCTTGGGCAGGCGCTCGGGCTCCTTGAGCATCGCGGTGGCGATGTCCATCAGGGCGATCTTGGCCCAGTGGCTGACCAGGCCGGGGTTCGCGCCGTGCTCGACGATGGCCGTCGGGCCGTCGGACTTCCAGCCCTTCGCGCGCTCGCGCAGCTTCATGTGCCGGGCGTACAGCGTGCGCGACTGCGGGGTGGCGTTGAGCTGGTCGGCGTACGGGTCCCACTCCTCGACGGAGGTGTCGACGTAGAGGGTGCCGTGGCGCTGGCACCAGTCGATGATCACGCCGGTGTCGATGTTCCACGCCAGGTTGATCAGGACGTCACCCTCGCCGACGTACTCGGCGAGCTTGGTCTCGATGTTCTCCGGGGTGATGCGCTCACGGACGTAGGTGGCCCCGGCCGAGACGGCGTCGGCGGCGGTGTGGGCCAGGTCCTCGAAGTCCATGATCGTCAGGCGCGTGAAGTCCATGTCGACGTGGCGCAGCAGCAGGGGCTGCAGGCACTGCGACACCGAGCCGCTGCCGAGCAGGAGGATGCGGCCGGTGAAGGCCAGCTTGGGGATCGTCGTCACGCGCTGTCTCCGATACAAAACGTTGCTAAAGGTGCAAAGCCGTTGAATCCAACGGAAGAATACGTGGTCGTGTAGGCGCCGGTGCCGAGGATGTCGACGTAGTCGCCGGGCTCCAGGTCCAGCGGCAGCCGGTACGGCGCCTTCTCGTAGAGGATGTCGACGCTGTCGCAGGTCGGCCCGGCGAGCACGACCGGACCGGTCGGCTCCCCGTCGCGAGAGGTGACCAGGCGGTACTGGATCGCCTCGCCCTCCGTCTCGGCCAGCCCGCCGAAGCGCCCGATGTCCAGGTAGACCCATCGGTGGTCGTCGTCGTAGGACTTCTGGGACACGAGCACGACCTGTGCCCGCAGCACTCCCGTGTCGGCCGCGATGAAGCGGCCGGGTTCGATCGCCAGCGTCGGCCGGTACGGGCCGAAGTGCCGCTCGACCGCCGAGTTGATCGCCTCGGCGTACGCCTCGATCGGCTCGACCGGCACCTGGTATCCCGTGGGGAAGCCGCCGCCGCAGTTGAGCAGCGTCAGGTGGATGCCGTGCTCGGCCACCTCGCGGAAGACCTGGGCGGCCTGCGCGATGCTGGGATCCCAGCGGGTGGGGTCGAGCTGCTGCGAGCCGACGTGGAACGACACCCCGATCGGTCGCAGGCCGAGTTCTCGGGCCTGGACCAGCAGCGACACCGCCATGTCCGGGGAGCACCCGAACTTGCGGCTCAACGGCCACTGCGCGCCCGCGCTGCCGGCCAGCAGGCGGCAGAACACCGCGGAGCCGGGGGCGTTCGCGGCGAGTTTGCGCAGCTCCGCTTCGCTGTCGAAGACGAACATGCGGACACCGCGATCGTAGGCGTAGCGGATGTCCGACGACTTCTTGATCGTGTTGCCGTACGACAGTCTGCTCGGATCGGCGCCTTCGGAGAGGCAGAGATCGATCTCGGCGGGGCTCGCCACGTCGAACGAGGAGCCGAGCTGGGCGAGTTGCCTGATCAGCTTCGGCTGGGGGTTGGCCTTCACCGCGTAGAAGACGGTCGTCTCGCGGAAGGCGCCGGTCAGGCGGCGGAACTGCTGCGCCGCGACCTTCAGATCAATGACCAGGTAGGGAGTCTCGCGCTGGTCGGAGTCGAGGAAGTCCTGGATCTCGCGGTTTCCTGCCGCGATCATGGTGACCAGGGTCTTGCCGTTGGTCATCGCCATCGTCTCGCTAATCCTCCAGTGAAAATGGTGAATGCGGCCCGTTTGGTTGCCGACGGTGGAGTCTAGGGCCAAATGGTGAACGGACCCCCATGGGGATGCCACGACGCACTGTGTTCATGCTCATACCCCGAGTGGGTGACGGCCGGCCCGGGACGTGTTCCGGGCCCCACCTACGCCGCCGAACAGCGCAGGTGGGGCCCGGTTGATCGAGCAAGGTCAGGAAACGGTGATCTTGACGTCGTCGACTCCGGCCTCGACGAGGCTCGCCGTGGAGGCGTCGGCGGCGGAGATCAGGATCCGCACCGACTGGCCGGCGTACGCCGAGATGTTCCAGGTGCCCGACGCCCACGAGCCGTTGCGGTTGCTGGCCGCGCCGGCCTGGGTGAACAGCGTCGTGGTGCCGCCGCTGTGCACGATGGACACCCGGAAGTAGTCGGCGCTGGAGGAGTTCGAGCCGTGCGCCAGGTACCAGTTCAGCGACAGGTTGATCGTGCCACTGGCCGGCAGGGTCACCGCCGGGGAGCGCACGCTGCTCACGCCGCCGTCGAGGTCGTAGTCACCCGCGGCGGTGCCCGCCAGCCGCCCGGTGACCAGGTCGTTGGACCCCGAGACGGTGGTGCCGAGCTGCTTGGCGCCGCTGGAGTTGGTGTCGGCGGGGTCGCCGCGCTCCCAGGCGCCGGTGGTGGCGGTGTCGGTGGCGTTCGGGTTGGTGGTCCAACCGGTCGCCGTCTCGAACGTGTCGGTCCACACCGTGGTGGCCGGGGTGCCGGTGGCCAGCGTCCACAGGGCGTACGCGGCGGCGTCGCCGGCCCGGTTCAGGATCGTGTCGTTGATGTTCGACGGGTACGTGTCGCACGACGCGTGGTAACAGGGGTCGTAGTCCCCGGTGGTGCCGCCCCACTTGGTGACCTGCGCCGAGGTCTTGTTGGCGCTCGCGCCGGCCGCCACGCCCGAGGTCTGGATGCCGACCGCGTTGAACGACGCGTCGTCGGAGCGGCCCGCGCCCTCGACGTTCTCCTCCGGGTTCAGGCCCGGGAAGTTCGTGTCGTAGTACGCCTTCAGGACCTGCCCGATGCTGGAGGTGATCCGGTTGATGAAGTAGCCGCCGTTGGTCGAGGCGACCATGTCGAAGTTGAAGTAGCCCTTGATCTTGGTGCGCTCCGCCGACGGCAGGCTGTTGGCGTAGAACTCCGAGCCGTTGAGGCCCTGCTCCTCATCGGTCCAGAAGCCGAACCGCACGTGGTTGAGCATCGACGGGTTGGTCGCCGCCAGGGTCAGCGCGATCTCCAGCACGGTGGAGGAGCCCGACGCGTTATCGTTGATGCCGGGGCCCGCCGCGACGCCGTCCAGGTGCGCGCCGAACATGTAGACCGTGTTGGCGTCGCCGCCCGGCCAGTCCGCGATCACGTTCGGGCCGGCCCCGCTGGTGCAGCCGGAGGTGCAGTTCTGCTTGACCACGGAGAAGCCCGCCGCGACCAGCTTGTTGTAGACGTAGTTCACCGACGCCGTGTAGCCCGCGGTGTTCGAGCGGCGGTTGCCGCCGTTGCTGCTGGCGATGGTCTGGAACTGCTGCAGGTGCGCCTTCACGTTGGTCAGCGAGATGTCCGGCGCGGCCAGGGCGAGTGCCGCGGCCCGCGCGGCGACGGGCGCCGGGGCGGCGGTGGCGGCCGTGGGCGCGGCCAGCGCGGCTCCCGCCAGGGCGAGCGCGAGCAGGGCGCGTGTTGCTGCGTAGGGTCGCAAGGCCTGACTCCTCAGGGGATCACGGGGTGTGCCGGGGGTTACCGGCAGGCGCAGACTAGCCATCGAACTGATGAATGCGAATAGATGGACGTACCGGTTGACCGTTCCGTGACCTGTGGTCCGCAGACGACTTATCGATCGTTCAGTTACGCTGGACCGCGCATGATCGTCATGGCGGAGGGGCGTGCGATGGCCGAGCCGGTGCTGACCTACCGGGGCGCGGTGTACCCGTGGCACTGCGACCACATGGGGCACATGAACGTCATGTGGTACGTCGGCAAGTTCGACGAGGCGACGTGGAACCTGTTCAGCACGCTGGGCCTCACCCCGGACTACCTCCGGTCGGCCTCGCGCGGCATGGTCGCGGTGGAGCAGCACATCGTGTACCAACGCGAAGTCTTCGCCGGCGACACGGTCACCGTGCACTCTGAGCTGCTGGAAGTTCGCGACAAGGTGGTTCGCTTCCGGCACACGATGACCAACGCGTCCGGTGAGACCGTCGCGGTCACCACGCTGACCGGGGTGCACCTGGACACCGCGCACCGCCGCTCGTGCCCGATGCCGGCCGAGATCCTCGCCGCGGCCCGCGAACTGCTGTCCGCCGAGGACGAGTGAGCGCGGCCGCTCAGGTGAGCGCGGCCACGGCCGTACGGTGCAGGACCTGCTCGGCCCGGTCCCAGGACCAGCCGTTCTCGACCACCAGCGTGTGCCAGCCGGTGGGGCCGAACCACAGCCACAGCAGGTCGGACGTCTCCTCCACTGAGTAGCGGTGCGGCGGCGGGCTCACCTCGCGCAGGTGGCGGGCGACGTCGTGCAGCGCACCGCGGTAGGCGGCCGTGGCCCGCTCCCACAGCGCCTGCCCGTTCTCGTGCACCGGCAGCGCCTTGTGGATCGCCTCGTGCACCTTTGCCAGGGCGGTGGGGCTCTGTGCCGACCGAGGGGGAGAAAGACGATGACCATGGTGTACGAGGACCTGGCGGTGGCCCTGTTCCGCATCCTGGAGACGGGCGATCCCGAGCTGGCGGCCCAGGTGGTCGCCCCTGACAACCACAACCGTGAGGCCGCCGTCGCGCCCGCCGCATGCTCGATCCCCGGCCCGGCCGGGACCCTGGCCTCAGGCGCCTGGCTGCGTTCGGCCTTCAGCGACCTGCGCTTCCCCGTGCTCGGCGTGGCCCGCAACGACCACCAGGTCTGGCTCCGGCTGCGGATGCGCGGACGGCACACCGGCCCGTTCGTGCGCTTCCGGGACGGCGCGCTCGACCAGGCCATCCCGCCCACGGGGCGCGACGTCGACTTCGAGCAGGTGCACCTGCTCGACATCCGCGACGGCCAGGTCGTCCGGCACGAGGCGCTGCGCGACGACCTGACCATGCTCGGCCAGCTCGGCGTCTTCCCGCCGACGCCCGCCGTCGCACTGCGTATGGCCGCGTGGAAGGTCTCCGGCCGCGCGGCCCGCGCCGCCGACCGGGTCACCGCCCTGGCCGCCGAAGCCGCCGGCCTCGCACCCACCCACCGCACCGCCGCCCACCGCCGCGCCTGACCGGCCGCGGCCCGGTCAGGTCGCCCAGCGGGTGCGGGCGTCGGTGACGACGTCGGTGACGAGGCTGAGCGAGGCGAGGCCGTCGGCGGCGGTGAACGGCTCGTCGCCGCCCGCGCGGGAACGCACCACGCGTTCGCACAGCTGCGCCCACTGCGGCAGCACCTCGGCGGTGTGGTGCGCCCCGCCCGTCTTCGTGGTCACCTCGCCGGTGGCCAGCGTGTAGTGCAGCCGCCCCGGTCCCGTCACCGCCCACACCACCGGGTCCGGCGGAATCGCCAGGTCCGAGGGCAGCGCCGCGAACTGCGGGGTGGCCCGATCGGCGAAGCCCGCCCAGTAGCCGGACAGGTTGTCCAGCAGCCACCGGCGCAGCACGTCGGAGTCGAGTGCCACCTCGGGCCGCTCGCCCAGGATCGGCAGGCCGTGGCGGGCCACTTCGAGCCAGGTCACCGGGTTGAGCTGCCCACCGGCCTTCGCCGGCTGGAAGTCGCCCGCCAGGATCTGCGGCGCGGTGTCGCCGTCGACCGGGGCGGCGGCCAGCTGCGCGCGGGTCAGGTAGATGCCGTCGTAGTCCGGGCCGGGCATCGCGTCGGGCAGCGACAGGTGCACCTTGCCCAGCGCGGCCAGCTCGGCCGACGTCGGCTCCCGGTCCATCACCGCCACGAAGTCGATGTCGCTGCGCCCCGGCCAGTAGTCGCCCAGCGGCACCGACCCGGTGACGAACAGCCCCGTCACCAGCCCCCGCACCCGCTCGTCGAGCGCCCGCACATGCGCCGCCGTCACCCACAGCTCCTCAAGCACCCGCCGAGTATCCCCGCCCCCTCGTCCGGCTCGCCGTCCGGCCGTCCTTGATCGTCGGAATTGCCCGGCACTCGTGCGTATCTTGAAGGCCCATTCGCGCAGGTGCCAGCTCAGTCGAGTGACCTTGGTGCGATCGGCGCCCGCGCCGACGTCCGGTGGGGGTGACGGGAGGGGTGGGGCCGCCTAGGCTGTCGCGAATGGCGGATGGCGAGCGTCGATCGGTGCGCCGGTTCTCCCGGCTGCTCAGCCCGGCCGGGCTGGTGCTGGCCGGGCTGCTGTTCCTGGCCCCGTTCCTGACCGTGTCCTGCGACGCCCCCGGCGGTTACGGCCGGGCCGCGTCGGGCGGCACGACCACGTACACCGGCTGGGACCTGGCCACCGGCGGCACCCCCGACGTCACCGCGGACAAGCTGCTGCCACCCGAGCAGCGGCGCAGCGACGTGCTCGCCCCGCAGCCGCTGGCCGGCACGGTGCTGGTGCTGCTGGTGATCGGTGTGCTCGTCACGGTCGGCGTCGGCCGGGCGCGCACCCGCCGGGGTGTGGTCGCCGCGCTCGCCGCGATCGCGGCGCTGTTCCTGCTGGTCAACCAGGCCACGGTCCGGGTGCTGGTGGAGGAGCGGCTGCGCGAGCAGCTGACCGGGCCGCTGCCGGACGGCAAGGAGATCGGCGACTTCGTACACGACCAGGGCGGGTTCGGGTTCGCGCTGCTGGCGCTGGTGCTGGTGGCGCTGGGCAACCTGGCGGGCTGGGTGCGCCTGCTGCGCGCCCCCGGCGGCATGACGGCCGCGTCCTCCGCGCCCGGCGGGCCGGCCCCGACGGCGCCGCTGCCGGAGGCCTGAGCGCCCAGACCTGCTCCGCGACGGCGTGCGCGCGGAGGGCTAACGCTCGTTCAGCCGATGCGGCAGGATGTGGGGATGGCCGCCACCCACGAGGTTTTCAACCAGGTGCCGCCACTGGCCGGACACGACGTCGCCGCCGACCCGGCGCTGCTGGCCGCGACGGCCCGCGAAGGCGCGGCCTGGTTTCTCGACGGCCTGCGCCGGCTCGGCCGGCTCGCGGGCACCGAGCAGGCCCAGCGCTGGGGCGACGAGGCCAACCGGCACACCCCCGTGCTGCGCACCCACGACCGGTACGGCAACCGCGTCGACGAGGTCGACTTCCACCCGTCGTGGCACGAGCTGATGCGCGTCGCCGTCGGCGAAGGGCTCGCCGGCGGGCCCTGGGCCGACCCGCAGCCGGGCGCGCACGTGGCCCGCGCCGCCGGGCTGCTGGTGTGGAGCGTCGTCGAGCAGGGCCACACCTGCCCGATCTCGATGACGTACGCCGCCGTGCCCGCGCTGCGCCACCAGCCCGACCTCGCCGCGCGCTTCGAACCGCTGCTGACCGGCCGGGTGTACGACCCGGGCCTGCGCGCGCCGGAGGGCAAGGCCGGGCTGCTCGCCGGCATGGGCATGACCGAGAAGCAGGGCGGCTCGGACGTACGCGCGAACACCACCACCGCAACCCCCGCCGGGGACGGCACGTGGCTGCTGCGCGGGCACAAGTGGTTCACCAGCGCGCCCATGAACGACCTGTTCCTCGTGCTCGCCCAGGCACCCGGCGGCCTGTCCTGCTTCCTGGTGCCGCGCGTGCTGCCCGACGGCACCCGCAACACCTTCCGCATCCAGCGGCTCAAGGACAAACTCGGCAACCGCAGCAACGCCAGCGGCGAACCTGAGTTCGACGACACCGTCGCCTGGCTCGTCGGCGAGCAGGGCAGAGGCGTGGCCGTCATCATCGAGATGGTGTCGCTGACCCGGCTCGACTCGAGCCTCGGCTCGGCCGCCGGGATGCGGGCCGCGCTTTCGCAGGCCGTGCACCATGCCCGGCACCGGCGCGCGTTCGGCGGCCCGCTGCTGGACAAGCCGCTGATGCGCAACGTGCTGGCCGACCTGGCGATCGAGTCCGAGGCCGCCACGACGCTGGTCATGCGGGTGGCGGGCGCGGTCGACCGGGCCGCCCGCGGCGACCACGGCGAGCAGGAGTTCGCCCGGCTGGCCACCGCGCTGGCCAAGTACTGGGTGTGCAAGCGGCAGCCGGCGATGGTCGCCGAGGCCCTGGAATGCCTGGGCGGCAACGGCTACACCGAGGACTCCGGCATGCCGAGGCTGTATCGCGAGGCGCCGCTGAACGGGATCTGGGAGGGCTCCGGCAACGTCAACGCCCTCGACGTGCTGCGGGCGCTGGCCCGCGAACCGCAGAGTCTCGCCGCGTACGAGCAGGAGATCGCGGCCGGCCTGGGCGGCGACGCCCGGCTCGATCAGGCCTGGCAGGAGCTGCGCAAGGAACTCGCCGACCCGGCCGACGCCGAGCTGCGCGCCCGGCGCACCGTCGAGCGTCTGGCGCTGGTGCTGCAGGGTTCGCTGCTGGTCCGGCACGCGCCCGCCGCGGTCGCCGACGCGTTCTGCGCCTCGCGGCTGGCCGGCGACCGGGGCCTCGCCTTCGGCACCCTGCCGGCCGGGCTCGACCTGGCGGCGATCCTGGACCGGGTGCCGCCGGTCGGACCGTGAAACCGGGGTCAGACGGCTCCGGCGAACAGGGCCACCACCCCGCCGAGGACCGCGATCCAGTGCGCGGCCAGCAGCGGTGCGGTCAGCATGACCTCGCCGTCCGCGGTGTTGTAGACACCCCTGTTGCCCTGCGGCAGCCGAGCGCGGTCCTCGGTGGACAGGGCGAACTCGGCGAACAGCGCCTCCGCGCGGCGGCGGTGCGTCTCGACCTCCGACCGGACCACCATCACCACCGCGACGCCCAGCCCGCCCAGCAGCACCAGGATCACGCCCGCCAGGATGCTCGCGCCGTCGGCCGCGGACCGCAGCCGCGACGGCTCGGCGGCCTCGGCGACCAGCAGCAGCCCGCACAGCGTGACCGCCGCGGCCAGGCAGGCGGCGCTCCAGGTCACGGCGAGGCGCAGGCGGTGGCGGATCTGCTCCCGCTCCTCCTGCCAGAGGCGCAGATTCAGCTCGTACTCCACGGCGGGCGCTCCTTCGTCACTCGGTGAAGCGCCACCGTAGCCTCTCGCCCGCGGACGCGCTGCCCGCTCCGCGGCGACCTCCGGTCAGGACGCGACGCCGACCGTGGTGGCGCTGGTCAGGCCGAACATGCCGAACATCAGCCCGGCCACGACGCACCAGACCAGGAAGAAGGCCAGGAACAGGCCGGTCAGCACCCAGCCGACGATGACACCGGCGTTGGCCAGTTCGACGCCGCGCTCGCCGGAGGCGGCGATCTGCTTCTTCGCCTGGTTGCCGAAGTAGATGCCCAGCGGGGGCAGGACGAAGATGCCCAGCACCAGCGACAGGATCGCGTAGGTGTTGTAAGGCGGCTGCGGCGGGTAGTACGGGTACGGCGGCTGCTGCGGTGGCGGAACCTTCGCCTGCTGGTCGTCGCTCATGGCGGCCCTCCTCGGTCTCTGCCCTGGAGGCTAGGCCACGCACGCCACCGGCCGTCGTGGCAGCACGACGGCCGGTGGGCGTTAAGAAGAGCCGCTACTCGTCTCGCTGACGCGAGCCGACGATGCCCTTCCTTCGGTTAGGGCAGGGACTGCCAGTCGTGCTGGTAGCCCTGGTAGAGCCAGGTGCGGGTGGTGCCGGTGCGGCGGGCCACCCAGGCGACGCTGTTGCGGCCGCTGGTGACCAGCATGGTGGTGCCGCCGGCGGGGGACGGGACGGCGCTGTACTCGCCGCTGGCCCCCACCTGGGTCTGGCTGCCGAACGGGTCGGAGACCAGGGCCGACATGGTGTGGATGTAGCTGATCTGCGGATCGGCCTCGTAGCGCGGCCGGGTCTGCTGAGTCCACATGATGCGCGAGGAGTCGGCGGTGAACGCGGGGATGGTGGCGAAACCGTCCAGATCCGCACCGCCGCCGCCGAACGCGGCCACCCAGACCTCGGTCCAGGTGGTGAGGTCGATCATGCCGAGGCAGTCGTCGAAGACCGCGAAGCACTCGCCGTTCGGGTAGGCGATGTAACGGCCGTCCGGCGACCAGGCGACCGCCAGCGAATCCTTGGCGGCGTGCCAGGTGGTCGGCGCGGCAGCCGCCACGATGCCCTGGCTCTTCTTCGGCAGCCGGTCGGCGATCCGCTGCGCGGCCGGGCTCAGCGGCGCGTCCACCTTCACCTTCTGCACCGTGGCCGACGCCTTGGCCGACTCCGAGGCCGGGCCGAAGTAGGCGATGAAGACCGTCGGCGCGAAGGTCCCCTGCGCGTACGCCAGGCGGTTGCCGTCGGGCGACCACGCCGCGGCGCCCACGACGGCCCCGGACGTGATCTGCTGCGTGGCGTGGAAGGCGTGGTCGTAGGTGGAGTAGATGCCCACCCACAGGTTGCCGTCCTTGAGGACGGCCATGTTGTCGGAGTACGGCCGCCAGCGCGGCCACTCGTAGCCGCCGCCCGTGGTGGCCTGCCAGACGGTCCCGCCCGGCTCGGCGACGAACAGGTTGCCGCCGCGGATGAACGCGACGTTGCCCGGTGTGCCCGGAGCGACGGCCGCGGCCGGCGACACCGGCATCAACGTCGCGGCGGCCACCAGGCACAGCCCGACTGCCAACTTGCGCATTCTTCCCATAGCTTCCCCTGACTATTGGAACGGAACGTGAGGCGATCCTATGAACCAAGTCGACATCAGACTGTCCCGAACACGATTCGTGTTCTGTATCGGACAGACAGTAGCTATCGCGGAGCGGAGTCCTGACGGGTCGAAGTACCCCGGCCGTGGAATGATCGGCTGATGGCCCGCCCACCGCAGATCTTCGCCGCGTCCGGACTGCTGCGCCTGCCGCCGGGCGCCGCACCGCGCAAGCGCAGCCTGCTGCTGGAGCACGCGGTCTCGCTGACCGGGGTGCGCCGGGCCCGGATCTGCTACGTGCCGACCGCCGTCGGGGATGATCCCGCCGCGATCGCCGCGTTCGGCCAGGCCTTCGACGACTCGGGACACACGGTCACCCATCTGCGGCTGTTTCCCCAGCCCAACCACGCCGACGTGCGGGCGCACCTGCTGGCGCAGGACCTGATCTGGGTGAGCGGCGGCAGCGTGGTCAACCTGCTGGCGGTGTGGCGCGCCCACCGGCTCGACGCGGTCATGCGCGAGGCGTGGGAGGCCGGAGTGGTGCTCGGCGGCGGCAGTGCGGGCAGCATCTGCTGGCACGTGGGCGGCAGCACCGACTCCTTCTCCGACGACCTCGACCCGGTCACCGACGCGCTGGCGTTCCTGCCGTACGGCAACGGCGTGCATCACGACTTCCCCGGCCAGCCCCGCCGCGCCCGGTTCCACGAGTACGTCGGCAGCGGCCTGCTGCCCGCGGGCTACGCCACCGACGACGGCACCGGCCTGCACTACGTCGGCACCGAACTCGTCGAGGCCGTCTCCAGCGCCGAGGGCGCCGACGCGTACCACGTCGAGGCCGACGCCGCGGGCGTGGTGAGCGAGCGCCCGCTGGGGGCGCGCCTGCTGTCCTGACCCCGGTGCGGCGTACACCCGGGGATTGAAAGGAATTTCAACCGGCCTGCGGAGCAGGGTCGGCGGGTCAAGCGCGTGCCATAGATATGTGCGGCTCTTTACATGCCCGAAATCTGTTGCTAGCTTTCAGAAACTTTCAATCGCCTTGCGCAAGAACGGTGTCCGCATCCACCGAGGATGAACCGGCCTCCGTCGATGCCGCACGGCCCCGTGTGAGGAGTCGTCGTGAGCGCTCGACGTCGTGCTCGCGCCCGGTGGGGAGCAATGCTGCTCGCCCTGACCGGTCTCGTCGCGAGCCTGATCCCGCTGCTGACGCTGCCCGCGTCGGCCGCCAACACCGTCACCGTGTTCTACCGGCCGAACACCGCCTGGACCACGGTGAACATTCATTACGCGCCCAACGGTGGGTCGTGGACGGCGGTGCCGGGCGTGGCCATGGACGCCGCCTGCACCGGGTGGCGCAAGAAGACCATCGACCTGGGCACGGCGACGGGTCTGCAGGTGGTGTTCAACAACGGCTCCGGGACCTGGGACAACAACAACGGGGCCAACTACAGCCTGGGCACCGGCAACGTGACCGTCTCCGGCGGGGTGAAGGGCGCCGGCGATCCCTGCGCCACGGCCTCGCCGTCACCCATACCCTCGTCGGCGGGCAACACCGCGACCGTGTTCTACCGGCCGAACACCGCCTGGACCACCGTCAACGTCCACTATGCGCCGACCGGTGGGTCGTGGACGGCGGTGCCGGGGGTGGCCATGGACGCCGCCTGCACCGGGTGGCGCAAGAAGACCATCAGCCTGGGCACGGCGACGGGTCTGCAGGTGGTGTTCAACAACGGCTCCGGGACCTGGGACAACAACAACGGGGCCAACTACAGCCTGGGCACCGGCAACGTGACCGTCTCCGGCGGGGTGAAGGGCGTCGGCGACCCGTGCGCGACCACCTCCCCGTCACCGTCGCCGTCCAGCTCGCCCCCGGCCTCGCCGTCACCGACGCCGTCCACGTCCCCGAGCACGCCGCCGCCGACGACCACCGGCACCATGCTCGGCGGCGACCCGCGCAAGGACGCCATCTACTTCGTGATGACCGCCCGCTTCTACGACGGCGACGCGGCCAACAACCGCGGCGGCAGCCAGCACACCAAGTCCGGCAACGCCGCCAACGACGACCCGATGTTCCGCGGCGACTTCTCCGGCCTGATCCAGAAACTCGACTACATCAAGGGCCTGGGCTTCTCCGCCATCTGGATCACGCCGGTGGTGCTCAACCGGTCCGACTACGACTACCACGGCTACCACGGCTACGACTTCTTCCGGATCGACGCCCGGCTGGAGTCGCCCGGCGCGAGCTACCAGAACCTCATCGACACCGCGCACGCCAAGGGCCTGAAGATCTACCAGGACGTGGTGTACAACCACAGCTCCCGCTGGGGCGCCAAGGGCCTGTTCACGCCGACCGTGTACGGCGTGCGCGACAGCCAGTGGAGCTGGTACTACGACGTGCCCAACCCGTCGTTCACCTACGACGGCCTGTCCGTCGAGCCGGGCTCGGGCAAGAGCCACTACACCGGCGACCTGTGGTCGACGCCGGAGCCGGCAGGCAACACCTGCCGCAACTGGGGCGTGTTCAGCGGCTTCTACAGCGCCGAGGGCTACAAGGTCTACAACTGCCAGTGGCCCAGCCCGACCTCGGGCATGTTCCCGAGCAACCTGTACCACCAGTGCTGGATCGGCAACTGGGAGGGTGAGGACGCGCGCAGCTGCTGGCTGCACGAAGACCTGGCCGACTTCAACACCGAGAACCCGGCGGTGCAGCAGTACCTGATCGACGCGTACCACCGGTTCATCGACATGGGCGTCGACGGGTTCCGCATCGACACCGCGGTGCACATCCCGCGCGTGACCTGGAACCGGCGTTTCCTGCCCGCCCTGGAGCAGAAGCTGATCAGCAAGTACGGCGCGGCCAAGGCCAAGGACTTCTACGTCTTCGGCGAGGTCGCCGCGTTCGTCAACGACAAGTGGAACCGCGGCTCGGTCAACCACTCCGCCCAGTTCTTCACCTGGAAGGAGCGGGCCACCTACAGCGCCGACGACGTGACGGCGGCGATCGAGCAGTTCAACTACGAGAACAACCTCGGCACCGGCAACCAGCCCACCAGCACCAACGCGTTCCTGCAGGGCAACGTCTACCACGCGCCCGACCGCACGCAGTTCTCCGGCATGAACATCATCGACATGCGCATGCACATGAACTTCGGCGACGCGCCCAACGCCTTCTACAACGGCAAGGACAGCGACGACAGCGTCAACGACGCCACCTACAACGTGGTGTACGTCGACTCGCACGACTACGGCCCGAACAAGTCCAGCACCCGCTACGCCGGGGGCACCGACACCTGGGCCGAGAACATGTCGCTGATGTGGGCGTTCCGCGGCGTGCCCACGCTGTACTACGGCTCGGAGATCGAGTTCCAGGCCGGCAAGCAGATCGACTGCGGGCCGAGCTGCCCGCTGGCCGGCACCGGGCGCGCCTACTACGGCGCGAACGTCGAGGGCAGCGTCACCGCCCCCGACTTCGGCGTGGTCTCCTCGGCGTCCGGCGCGGTGGCGACGACCCTGAACAAGCCGCTGGTCAAGCACCTGCAGCGGCTCAACCAGATCCGCCGAGCGGTGCCCGCGCTGCAGATGGGCCAGTACTCCACCGAGGGCGTGTCCGGCCAGATGGCCTACAAGCGCCGCTACACCAGCGGCGCGGTGGACAGCTTCGCACTGGTCACCGTCTCCGGCAGCGCGACCTTCACCGGCATCCCCAACGGCGTCTACACCGACGCCGTCACCGGCACGTCGATCACCGTCACCAACGGCACCCTGACCGCCACCGCCTCCGGCAAGGGCAACCTGCGCGTCTACGTCCTCTCCCTGCCCGGCAACCCCGCCCCCGGCAAGATCGGCGCCGACACCACCTACCTCCACCCCTGAGAAAGGAAGGGCACCTTCACATCGCTCCGCGATGTAGAAGGTGCCCTTCCCCACGGCTCGCGCCTGGTGGCCGGGGATGCGCGGCCGGGAGCTGCCGGACGCGATCGCGGCAACCGTCCACCCAAACTGTACGGTCGGATTGCCGACCCTGGCACAACCGGCCTGACCAGCGCGACCAGCGCCGGACGCGGACCGTGCCCGGACGACTGCGGCCCAGACACTAGCTCATAGTGGCGCGCGCGTCGCACAATGCTGATCATGCGTTGGTTCGGTCCCCGGTGCCCCGTCAGTCCCGAGGAGGACGCCTGGGTGGCGTCGTCCCTGACGTGGCTCGTGGGCGAGTTCGGCCGCGGGCCGCTGGAGCTGCCTCCGGTGCGCCCGGCAGACCTGGTGCCCGCCGGCTACGCCGGCGGTGTGCAGGAGGCGCGCACCCTGCTCGACGCGATCTGCCTGCGGATGGGCGTCGACCCGGTGCGGGTGGAGCTGGAGCTGCACGCCGGCGAGGTGCCCGACGGGCACCTGCGGCTGCGCGACGGGCACCCGGTGATCGGCGTGGCGTTCGGCCACGCGGCCGACCCGGTGCCGCTGGTCGCGACCATCGCGCACGAGCTGGGGCACGTGCTGCTCGTCGGCGACGGGCGCGTCAAGCCCGACCAGCCCGACGCCGAGCGGCTCGCCGACCTGGTCACCGTCTACTTCGGGCTGGGCGTCTTCGGCTCCCGGGCGGCGGTGCGCTGGTCGCGCCGCCGAGCCGGGCTGACCCGGCCGCTGTACGCCTACGCGCTGGCCAACTACGCCTGGCAACGCGGCGAGAGCGCGCCGGACTGGCTCGGCGAGCTGCGCTTCGGCTCGCGCAGGCGGGTGCGGCGCGGGCTGCGGCACCTGGCCTACCGCGCGGCGGACCCGGCCTCGGCCCACTCGCTGTAGGACGCCCCGTCGCGCAGCCGCGCCAGTGCCGCGCCGGCGTAGCCGACCAGCGGCGTCGGCAGCTTGCGCAGCGAGAACCAGTGCAGGTCGGCGCACTTGTCCGGCTCGGCGTTGACCGGGCTGCCCGACCACTGCCGCACCTGGAAGAACAGGTTCAGCCGCGGCGGGGACTCGTGGTAGTGCAGCAGGTGCACGAGTTCGGCGTGCGCCGGGTCGAGGGTGAGGCCGAGCTCCTCGGCGGACTCGCGCACCAGCGCGTCCAGTGGGGACTCGCCCGCCTCCAGGTGCCCGGCCGGCAGGTGCCAGCACCCGTCGGACCAGCCCGTGTTGACGCGCAGACCCAGCAGCACGTCGTCGTCGCGCCGGAGGATCAGGTGTACCGCGACGATCGCCTGTGCCCTGTGCTTCACCTGCGCATTCTCGAACACCTGTACGATCTTCGTCAAGCGGCACGCCGCGCCGCGCGGCGGACCCGCGGTTAGGATGCCGCCATGAACACCCCCGTCACCACCGCCGCCGACACCAGCGTCAAGCCGCTGCGGCTGCTGTTCACCCTGGCGCTGCTCGGTTACGTAGCGCTCCACCTCGGTTTCCAGTTCCTGCGCTGGATCCTGCCCGCGGAGAACACGACGCTGATCTCCCGGTCGCAGTCATCCGGTTTCCTGGACCTGTTCCTCATGGCGCTTCCGCTGCTGGCCGTCCTGATCGCCACGCACCTGAGCCCGCAGCTGCCGGGCTCGAAGATCTTCGCGCTGGTCGCGCTCATCGAGTACGCCGCGGCGGTCGTGCTCGGCGGCGTCACGTTCCTGATCGGTCTGGGCGGCCTGGGCTGGGTCGACACCTTCCCGGAGACGATCGACGCGCTCGGGCACGTGGTGCTCACGATCGCCCGCCTCGGCCTGGTGGCCCTGGCCGGATACGCCGTGCTGCGGGTGTTCCTGGCCCTGGGCGGCCGCGTGACCCTGCCGTCGGCCCTCAACCCGCCCGCCTAGGCCGGGGGAGTCCGACGACGAAAGGAAGGGCACCTTCACATCGCATGGCGATGTGAAGGTGCCCTTCCTTTCGCGCTTGTGGGTGTCGCCCT
>NZ_JBHTAC010000045.1:0-69323 GCF_042663325.1 Catellatospora aurea | reverse complement strand
ACGCACGGTTTTCACCCGTGAACGGGCCGCCATTCAGGCGAAGGGACTAACCCCGTAGGGCTGTGGGCAGTGCATGGGGCCGGCCCTACGTGTCGGCGGGGGGCGTCGAACGTACTGGCTCGGACTACATCTTTTTTGATGTGGCCACATCAAAAAAGATGTAACCGCGCGGCGGGAGGTGTTCGCGGGGCACGACGCGTGGCAGTGCAGGAAAACTTTGCAGAACTATTGTGCATAACTACTGTGCACAACTACTGTGCATCCATGGACGATGAGTCGAGCACCGTACCGCACCGGATCGTGCGCCTGAACGCGCTGCAGATCCGCACCCTGGCCCACCCTCTGCGGGCCCGCCTGCTGGGTCTGCTGCGGGCCGACGGCCCGGCCACCGCCACCACCCTCGCCCGACTGCTGGACACCAACACCGGCGCGACCAGCTACCACCTGCGCCAGCTCGCCGACGTCGGCCTCGTCGTCGAGGAGGCCGACCTCGGCACCGGCCGACAGCGATTCTGGCGGGCCGCCCATGACGCCAGCACCTGGCGGCCGACCGACTTCGACGACGATCCCGACGCCCGCGCCGCCGCCCAGTGGATCGAGAATCAGCAGCTGCAGTTGATGAGCGAGCAGGCCGAACGCTGGTTGGCGACACAGCAGACGGCCCCGCGGGAATGGCGGGAGGCCGCCACGATCAGCGACGCCATGCTGACCCTCGCCCCGGACCGGCTGCGGGCGCTCAACGAGGAGATCTGGGACCTGGTCATGAAATACCGGCAGGACCCCGTGTACGCCGACGAGAGCGGGGCCGCACAGGTCAACGTGTTCCTGGTGAGCTTCCCGCGGGCGGAGGAGCTGCGATGAGCGCGCTGACCGTCAAGCAGGTCCGACGGCGATTCCTGCTGCTGCACGGCCTGCGCTGGTTGCCCTCCGGCCTCATCATCCCGGTGCTGATCCTGCTCATGCAGGAACGCGGGCTGACCCTGCCGCAGATGGGCCTGGTCTTCACCGCACAGGGCATCCTCGTGCTCGCCCTGGAACTGCCCACCGGCGGGCTGGCGGACGCGCTCGGCCGCAAGCCGGTGCTGGCCACCGCATGGATCATCAACCTGATCTCGCTCGGGCTGTTCGTGGTGGCCGACTCGGTCGCGCTGTTTTTCGCCGTCTGGGCGCTGCAGGGCATCCACCGAGCGCTCGACTCCGGCCCACTGGAGTCCTGGTACGTCGACGCCACCCTGGCCGCCGACCCGGAGGCGAAGTACGAACCGGGCCTCGGGTACGCCGGCACCGTCATCGGTGTGGCGATCTCCGCCGGGGCGCTGCTCAGCGGTGGCCTGATCGCGCTGGGCCCGGTCGGCCCGTTCAGCGCGCTCACCGTCCCGGTGGTCGCCGCCACGGCGATGCAGGTGGTCGCCCTGGTCGTGCTGCTGGCGCTGATGGTCGAGGTGCGCCCGGCACGCGGTGTCGCCGCACTGCGGGCCTCGGTGCGCGACGCGCCCCGGATGGTCGGGCAGGCGTTCGGGCTGCTCCGCCGCTCCCGGGTGCTGCTCGCACTCGTGGCCGTCGAGCTGTTCTGGGGCTTCGGGATGGTCACCTTCGAGTCGCTGCTGCCGGTGCGGCTCGCCGAGGTCGTCGGCGACCCCGACCGGGCCGCCGCGCTGCTCGGCCCGGCGAACTCGGCGGCCTGGCTGGTGTCGGCGGCCGGGGCCGCGCTGACCCCGCTGCTGCTGCGCTGGCCCGGAGCCGCGCCCGGTGCCGCCTTGCTGCGCATCCTGCAGGGCCTGACCGTGGTGGGCATGGGCCTGTTCGCCGGGCCCGTCGGCGTGCTGGTCGCGTTCCTGGCCTGCTACGCCGTGCACGGGGCGTCGAATCCGCTGCACACCGGGCTGCTGCACCGCCAGGTCGACGGTCCCTATCGGACCAGCGTGATCTCCCTGAACTCGATGATGGGGCAACCCGCCGGGGCGCTCGGCGGGGTCGCGCTCACCGCGCTCGCCGCGGCCACGAGCATCAGCACCGCGATGTATGTCGGCGCGGTGGTGCTCGCCGTGGCGGCCCCGCTCTACCTGCCTGCCTGGCGCGAGTCCCGGCGCAGGCCGGAGCCCTCCACGCAGGTGGCGGAGCTGGCCCCGACCGGCTGACGCTCCCGTGAACCGTCGGCGCGGAGATCGCCGTCTCGGGTCCGGCTCCGCGCCCTTGACTGCCTGGACCGTGCCCGGTACGTCTACTGAGCGGTGCCGGGGGCTTGCGGCCGTCGCGCACAGTGATCGCCATGACGTCTCTGCCACCCGGCCCGCCGAAGCCGAAGAGCCCGCTCCGCAAGATCCTCATCATCGTCGCGATCGTCCTCATGCTGTGCTGCGGCGGTGCCGCCGTCGCCGGCTACTTCGCGTACCGGGGCATCGACGCGGCGACCGCACCCGCCAGGGACGCCACCAAGGCGTACGCCGACGACCTGGTCGCCGGTGACTTCGCGGGCGCGTACGCGCAGCTGTGCCGTCGCACGCGGGAGCTGACCACCGAGCAGCAGTACGTCGCGGAGCAGAGCGCCCGGCCGCGGATCAAGGACTACTCGGTGACCGGGGTGAGTGTGGAGCAGCACAACTCGACCGTGAGCGGCGTCGTCACCCTGAAGCTGACCCGGGTGGACGACGGATCGACGTACTCGCTGGGTGTGCCGCTGCTCAAGGAGGACGGGCAGTGGCGGGTGTGCATGTAGCCGTGCGGTGGGGCGGCCGGGCCGCGCAGGCCCGGCCGCCCGGTCGCGGGTCAGCGGCAGTGGTGGATGTCGCTGGTGGCCGAGGCGAGCACGATGTCGGCGCTGACGCCCAGCGTCGGCGGGACGACGATGTGCACGCCGTTGACCGTCAGCCCGCCGTCGACGGGCACCTGCTCGTTGAACGCGATCTTCGCGCCGGGCACGCCCGGGATCGCGACCGTGCTGTCCGTCGCGGTGACCGCGACGCCGCCGATCAGCAGCTGGCCGACGGTGACCGTGCCGGTGGACCCGGCGCAGTCCGTGACAGACGTGGTGCGCACGTCGCGTAGCGCGATCGCGGGCAGGCCGGGCAGGCCCAGCTCCACCGAGCCGACGGTCGCGACGGCGGTCGAGCCGCCCGGGGCGGTGCGCGTGGTGACGTTCGCGCACAGCGCTGCCGCCCGCAGGACCAGCACGTTCACCGTCGCCGTGCACGGCGTGCCGGTGGTCGACGGGTCGGCGGTGCGGATCGCGCCGGTGTCCGGGGCCGCGGGCAGCGTCGCGGAGCCGACCAGGACCTTGAGCTTGCCGGAGACGCCGTACGCCCGGCCGGTCTCGTGCTGCAGGCCCACCGTCGTGGCGGCGCGGCTCGGCTCGTGGAAGGCGCTGCCGGGGTAGGCGGCCGACACGGGCAGCCTGCCGTCGGCGGCCAGCGGCTGGGCTACGTCGGCGATCACGCAGGCGGCGGTGCCGGTGGCGTCGGTGTCGGCGGTGCACGACTGCGCCGACGCGCCGCTGCCCAGCGTCAACGTCACCGGGGTGCCCGCGACGGGCGTGCCGTCACCGGGCAGCGGCGGTGCCGAGCCCTCGGTGAGGCGGGCGGCCAGCCGCGCGGGCTCGTCGTTGGCGACGTTCACGTCACCGGTGTACGCGAGCCGGGTCTGCTCCTTGGTGACGGTGAAGGTCGTCGTCGCCGCACTGGGCAGGTGCACCTCGTCCCCGGCGTAGGCGGCCGTCGCGGGGTACGGGCCGGGCGTCTCCTGCGGCACCACCGTGCAGCTCGCGACGCCGTCGCCACCGGTGACGGCGTCGCAGGACTCGGCGGCGTTCAGGGCCAGGGTGACCGGCTCGCCGGGCAGCGCCGCACCGGTGTCGGTCAGGGTCAGTTTCGCCGCGAGCGTCACCGGGTCGTGGTAGTCGCCGGTCACGTCTCCGGTCCAGGTCAGCGTGGTCGGCTTGCGCTTGACCTCGTACGAGGCCGACACGCTGGACGCGTGGCGGACGGTGTCCCCGGCGTACGAGGCGGTCAGCGCGCGGGTGTTCGCGGGAGCCTGCGGAGTGACCGTGCACGCCGCCTCGCCGACCGCGTCGGTGACCGCGCTGCAGCCGGGTGTGCCGGCCAGCGCGAACTGGACCGTTGCACCCGCGATCGGCGCGCCGCCGGTCGTGTACGTGAGCCGGGCGCGCAACTGCGCCGGTGCGCCCACCGGGCCCGAGGTCGCGCCGAGGTAGCTCAGGGTCGTGTCGCGTACCTGGTAGGAGATGATGACCGAGGCGTCGTCGCCGGTCTCGGCGATGCTGACGTTGCTCGCGGCAGCCGTGGCGTGGCTCGCGCCGGAGCCGCCGTTGCCGCCGTCGAACCCGGCGATCAGCGGGACCGGGGGAGCGCCGCCGGACGAGCCGCCGCCACCGCCGAACCAGCCGCCGCCTCCACCGCCGCCGCCTCCGCCGCTGGTGCCGGGCGCGAGCGCGCCGACGCCGCCGACGGCCCCCGCGCCGGGGAAGCCGACCAGCCCGAGCGGCCCGAACGGCAGCCCGCCGTTGCCGGGGCCGCCCGCGGTGCCGTCACCGCCGTCCCCGGAGGGGGCGCAGCTCGCGGCGAAGCAGCCGCCGCCCGCGCCGTCGCCGCCACCGGCGACGACCAGCCGCGATCCGGCCGAGTCGCACGGGCTGCCCAGCGAGCAGGTGCGGATGTCCGACGCGCCACCGCCCGCGCCGCCCGCGATCACCCCGGCGAACGCCGCGGCCACGCCCACCAGCGCCGCCAACCCCGCCCTGCTCGCCCGTCCGCGCACGCGGATCCTCCTCGATAGACCAAACTCGACCGTTCAACGAGGTGATCGAGGCGGCTGCGGTATCGGCAAGCCGACACCGGCGCGATCGGACTCCACGACACGGCGCTGGTCGCGCCGGCCTCCCGTACCGGCCCGCACCGGGACCTGTTCTGCGGTGCCACCTGCGGGCACACGCCGAGGCCAGGTCATGCGGGCGGGACCGGTCCTACGGTCGCCCATCATCGGCACAGGCAGGAGGACGCCATGTGGAGACTCTGGTACGCGCTGGGAGTGGTGCTGGCCGGGTTCGGGCTGCTGATCGGGGCGGTGGCCGTGTACGGGTACACGCAGCTCGTCGACGAGCAGGCCAGGGCCGAGTGGTTGCTGTCCGAGTCGCAGGGGGAGGCCGAGGTGCGGCTGCGGCAGGTGCGGATCGCCGACATCGAGGACGGCAAGAGCAATGACATCGTGTTCGGGGTGGGCAGCCTGGCGTCGATCGCGGGCGGTGTGGCCCTGGTCGTGCTCAGCCATCGCCGGCTCAAGGAACGCAGGCGGTCACCGGCCTGACTGTTGCTCGTGAACGGTTGCCGGAGCGCTGGCGAGTACATGAGTCCGAGCGCTTACATCTTTTTTGATGTGCTCACATCAAAAAAGATGTAAGCCGTGCACGGCGTACCTTCGCCGGCCGTGGCGCTCGTCGGGGAACGACATTGGCCTATCTCATCGAAAAGCCGGGCGGCGATTTCGATGAGATAGGCCAATGTGTATGTGAAACGGGGCGGGTGGGTCAGCGGAGCTTGTCGAGGCCGGCGCGGCGCAGGGCGTCGGCCATCGCACTGTTGCCGACGGGCTCGCTGCGCTGCTGGCGGGGCTGCCCGCCACGCTGACCGCCCTGGCCACCCTGTCCGCCGCGCTGACCGCCACCGGAGCCGCCACCGCGCTGGCCACCGCCGCCACGCTGGCCGCGGTCGCCACCGCCTCCGCCGCCCTGGCGCGCGGAACCGGCGGGGGCCGCCTCGTCCTCCAGGCGCAGGGTCAGCGAGATGCGCTTGCGCGGGATGTCGACGTCGAGCACCTTGACCTTGACGACGTCACCGGACTTGACCACCTCGCGCGGGTCGCTGACGAACGTCCGCGACATCGCCGACACGTGGACCAGGCCGTCCTGGTGCACGCCGATGTCGACGAACGCGCCGAACGCGGCCACGTTGGTGACCACGCCCTCCAGCAGCATGCCGGGCTGCAGGTCGCCGATCTTCTCGACGCCGTCCTTGAAGGACGCGGTCTTGAAGGCGGGACGCGGGTCGCGGCCGGGCTTCTCCAGCTCCTTGATGATGTCGGTGACGGTCGGCAGACCGAACACGTCGTCGGCGTACTCGGCCGGCTTGAGGGTGCGCAGCAGCGAGCCGTTGCCGATGAGCTTGGGCATCTCGATGCCGTTGTTCTTCAGGATGCGCTGCACCACCGGGTAGGCCTCCGGGTGCACGCTGGAGGCGTCGAGCGGGTTGTCGCCGTTGGGGATGCGCAGGAAGCCCGCGCACTGCTCGAACGCCTTCGGGCCCAGCCGCGCGACCTCCTTGAGCGCGGTGCGCGAGCGGAACGGGCCGTTGGCGTCGCGGTGCAGCACGATGTTCTCGGCCAGGCCGGTGCTGATGCCGGAGACCCGGGCCAGCAGCGGCGCGGAGGCGGTGTTCACGTCGACGCCGACGCCGTTCACACAGTCCTCGACCACCGCGTCCAGCGAGCGCGACAGCTTCACCTCGGACAGGTCGTGCTGGTACTGCCCGACGCCGATGGACTTCGGGTCGATCTTCACCAGTTCGGCGAGCGGGTCCTGCAGACGGCGGGCGATGGAGACCGCGCCGCGGATCGACACGTCGAGGCTGGGCAGCTCCTGCGAGGCGTACGCCGACGCCGAGTACACCGACGCGCCCGCCTCGGAGACGACGATCTTCGTCAGGTTCAGCTGCGGCGCGAGCTTGATCAGGTCGGCGGCGAGCTTGTCGGTCTCCCGCGACGCGGTGCCGTTGCCGATCGCGATCAGCTCGACGTTGTGCGCCTGCGCCAGCTTGGCGAGCGTGGCCAGGGACTCGTTCCAGCGGTTGTGCGGCACGTGCGGGTAGATGGTGTCGTGGGCGACGACCTTGCCGGTGGCGTCGACGACGGCGACCTTCACGCCGGTGCGGTAGCCGGGGTCCAGGCCCATCGTGGCGCGGGTGCCGGCCGGGGCGGCCAGCAGCAGGTCGCGCAGGTTCATCGCGAAGACCCGGACGGCCTCCTCCTCGGCGGCCGCCCAGAGCCGGGTGCGCAGGTCCAGGCCCAGGTGCACCAGGATGCGGGTGCGCCAGGCCCAGCGCACCGTGTCGCCCAGCCACTTGTCGGCGGGGCGGCCGCGGTCGCTGATGCCGAACGCGGCGGCGATGCGCTGCTCGAAGATGCTCGGCCCGGCGGGCGCGCCCTCGGCGGCGGGCTCGTCCGGCTCCATGACCAGGTCGAGCACCTCCTCCTTCTCGCCCCGGAACATGGCCAGGATGCGGTGGCTGGGCAGCTTCGCGTACGGCTCGGAGAAGTCGAAGTAGTCGGAGAACTTCGCGCCTTCCTCGGCCTTGCCGTCGCGCATCTTCGACACGATGCGCCCGCGGGTCCACATCTGCTCGCGCAGCGCGCCGATCAGGTCGGCGTTCTCGCCGAAACGCTCGACCAGGATCGCGCGGGCGCCCTCCAGCGCGGCGGCCGGGTCGGCGACGCCCTTGTCGGCGTCGACGAAGCCCGCGGCGGCCGTCTGCGGATCGTGCGACGGGTCGCCGAGCAGCAGGTCCGCGAGCGGCTCCAGCCCGGCCTCGCGCGCGATCATCGCCTTGGTCCGGCGCTTGGGCTTGTACGGCAGGTAGATGTCCTCCAGCCGCGCCTTCGAGTCCGCCCCGTTGATCAGCGCTTCGAGGGCGTCGTCGAGCTTGCCCTGGGAGCGGATCGACTCCAGGATCGTCGACCGGCGCTCCTCCAGCTCACGCAGGTAGCGCAGCCGCTCTTCCAGGGTGCGCAGCTGGGCGTCGTCCAGCTCGCCGGTGACCTCCTTGCGGTACCGGGCGATGAACGGGACGGTCGATCCGCCGTCGAGCAGTTCGACCGCCGCGTTCACCTGGTTCTGCCGTACGCCGAGTTCCTCGGCAATGCGCTGCGCAATGGACGTCGTCACGGTGGAACATTCTGCCTGCACCGCGCCGTCCGGGCGAGCAGGGGGCGGCGGTGGCGTCGCCCGCCGGGGTCAGACCGTGGTGGCGGACAGGCCCGAGGCGAGGAACGCGGCGACCGGATCGATCAGGCGCGGCGTGCGGGCGCATCCGGGTTGTCGTTCGGCTCAGCCCGCCGACGAGGGCACCGTGGCCGGGAAGCCCTCCCGCCGCCCGTACGCCACGCCGAACACTCCGGCGCAGGTCAGCAGCGCGGCGACCAGCGGCAGCGCGCCCGGCCCCCAGCCGGCGAGCACCAGCCCGCCGACCAGCGCGCCGCCGCCGATGCCCACGTTGAACGCCGACGCGTTCAGCGCCGCGGCGGTGTCGGCGGCCCCGGCCGGCGCGGCCCGCAGGATCGCCGCCTGCACCAGGGTGGCCAGCGCGTTGAGCGCCATGCCCGCAACGGCCGCCGCGGCCACGGCCAGCGCGGGGGAGTGGCCGGACATGCTCAGCACGATCAGCGCCGCGGTCAGCGTGACGGTGCCCGCCAGCATCGCGAACCGGGGCCGCTTGTCCACCAGCAGCCCGGCGGCGAGCAGGCCGACCGCGCCGGCCGCGCCGTAACCGAGCAGCGCCGGGCTCAGCGCCGCCTCGCTCAGGCCCGTGGACTGCAGGAACGGCGAGATGTAGGTGTAGAAGCCGAAGTAGCCCAGCATCGTCACCGCGGTGGTGATCACGACGATCGCGACCGACGGCGTACGCAGCACCCGCAGCAGGCTCATGCCCTGACCCGACAGCTCGCCGGGGTAGTCGGGCAGCAGCCGCCAGCCGACGAAGGCCAGCAACAGCGCGATCCCGGCGAGCACGGCGAAGGTGGCCCGCCAGCCGACGGCGACGCCGAGCGCGGTGCCGGTGGGCACGCCGACCAGGATCGCGACGGTGCCGCCGGTGAACACCAGGGTCACCGCGCGGCCGACCCGGTCGGGGGTGACCATGCGGGCGACGTACCCGGCGACCATGGCCCAGAACGCGCCGTGGGTCAGCCCGCCGAGCAGCCGGGCCGCCGCCGCGAGCGGGTACACCGTGCTCAACGCCATGATCACGTTGCTGGCGGCGTAGGCGACGAGCGCGCCGACCAGCAGCCCGCGGCGCGGGAAGCGGGCGGTGAGCCGCCCCAGCGGCGCGGCGAACAGCGCCACCATCAGGGCGTACCCGGTGACGAGCAGCCCGACGGTGGGCTCCGACACGTCGAGGTCCCGGCTGATCGAGCTGAGCAGGCCCATCGGCAGCATCTCGGTCGTCACCGACAGGAAGGTGCCCGCGGCCACCACGAGCAGGCCCGCCATCGGCCACGGGGCGCGGGTCGTGGCGGTTTCGGCGGGGGGTGTCGCGGTCATCGTTTGACGGTAAACGCTCTCACGGGTGAACCCGTCCGGGTTCCCCTGGTGAACTCAGCCACAGAGCCAGGGATGACCCTGGCTCTGCCCGGGTATCGCCCTCGATCCCTCGACGCGGCCGCACCCGCCCCGGCACCCTGTCTGCGCTCACAGGGACTCCGGGAAGGGAGCTGGTCAGGGTGCGCCTCAGGAGGGTGCTGGCGGTCATCGGCGTGGTGGTGCTGCTGCTGTGCACGGTCTGCGCCGGAGCCGGTGTGTGGCTGTGGAACTCGCAGGTGATCTCGACGGCCGACGCGGTCGACTTCACCCGGCCGCTGGCGGTGCCGCCGCTGGCGCCGTCGCGGATGGAGACCGGCCGCCGGGTGTTCGATCTCAGGGCGCAGGCGGGCACCCATGACTTCGGTCACGGGCAGACCCCGACCTGGGGTTTCAACGGCGACGTGCTCGGCCCGACGCTGCGGGCGACCCGCGGCGAGCAGGTCCAGGTCAACGTCACCAACGCGCTCGACCAGACGACCACGGTGCACTGGCACGGCATGCACCTGCCCGCCGCGGCCGATGGCGGCCCGCACCAGCTGGTGGGGCCGGGCAAGGCCTGGTCGCCGACCTGGAAGGTGGACCAGCCTGCGGCGACGCTGTGGTACCACCCGCACCTGCACGGCGAGACCGCCAAGCACGTGTACCGGGGCCTGGCCGGCATGTTCATCGTCGACGACCCGGCGACGTCGGTGGACGCGCTGCCGCACGAGTACGGCGTCGACGACGTCCCGGTGATCGTGCAGGACAGGAAGTTCGACGGCAGCGGCAAGCTCGACGACACCCCCGGGTTCATGAGCGGGGTCGGTGTGCTCGGCGACACCGTCGCGGTCAACGGCACCGTCGGGCCCTACCTCGACGTCACCACCGAGCGGGTGCGGCTGCGCCTGCTCAACGGGTCCAACGCCCGGGTCTACGACTTCGGGTTCGCCGACGATCGCAGGTTCGCCCTGGTCGGCACGGACGGCGGGCTGCTGTCCTCGGCGTACGACACCGACCGGATCATGCTGTCGCCCGGCGAGCGCGCGGAGATCGTGGTGACGATGAAGCCCGGCGAGCGCGCGGTGCTGCGCAGCTACCCGCAGGATCTGGGCACGGGTCCGTTCGGCCGGTTCACCGGTGGCGCGGACACCCTGGACGTGCTCCAGTTGCGCGCGGCGGGCACGCTGGCACCGCGCCCGGCCGTGCCGCAGCGGCTCGTGGAGGTCCCCCGGCTGGCCCGCGAGGACGCGGTGCAGCAGCGGCCGTTCCGGCTCAGCGGGCACGCGATCAACAGCAGGCAGATGGAGATGACCCGGATCGACTTCGCGCCGGAGCGCGACAGCGTGGAGATCTGGAAGGTCGTCAACAACGACGGCGAGCCGCACAGCCTGCATGTTCACGACGTGCAGTTCCAGGTGCTCACCCAGGACGGGGCCCCGCCGCCGCCGCAGTTGTCCGGCTGGAAGGACACGATCTACCTGCCGGGCGACGTCACCTTTGAGCTGATCATGAGGTTCAGCGATTTCGCGGATCCGAACACCCCGTACATGTTCCACTGCCACGTGCTCTTCCACGAGGACGCCGGGATGATGGGCCAGTTCGTGGTGGTGCCGCCGGGCGGCAAGCCCGGGGTCATCGACCACCCCTCGCACCTGGCCCACGGCGGGCACCACTGATCGCGGTGTCGCCGGCGGGAGCGGTGGCTCCCGCCGGCGACGCCGTCACCGCAGGAACCAGTCGTTGGTCGTGTAGTCGGCGCGGCCGTCGGCGGCGGTGAAGTCGTTGTTGGTCCACACCCGCAGGTAGGTCAATCCGTACCAGGCCTCGGTGCGGGCCCACACGTCCACCGTCTTGTAGCTGTAGACGTACTGCGTCCTGACCCAGCCGTCGCTCTCCCGGACCGTGTTGCGCCATCCCCAGTCGCAGGCCGGGGTGCAGGCGCCCCACGGGCGGATCCGGTAGTAGCTGGTCCCGCCGGTGCAGATGCCGGTGTCCGCGTCACAGGTGATCACGTCGTTGCACACGAACTGCACCTGCGTGCGGACGATGGACCTGGTGGCCGGGTCGATGTTGTGCCAGTCGCCCTCCATCGCCGGGGTGACGCAGAGGGCCTGCGCGGGCGTCGCCGTCGCGACGTTGGCGGCGACGGACAGGCCGAGCGCGAGCAGCGTCGCCGCGAGCAGCGTCGCGACCAGCCGGGTCGGCCGGCCGCGTCGAACAGGGCTGTGCGTGTCGATGGACATCGGAACCACTCTCCCTGAGATCGATGAGCGTGAGGTCGCTCGCCGGTCACGGTAGGTGACGGCCGATGGCCGGTCCGTTGTCTGTCAGCTACCCAGCAGCACCGGAGCAGTACGTTAGGTGACAGTGGCTCAGGTGATCAGCACCTCGTGCGACGCCGCTTCCGGGGCGGCGAAGGCCAGCAGCCGCGCGCCCTCCTCGGCCACCGCCGCACGGTCGGCGGCGCTGAACGGCGTGAACGGCTCGACGGCCAGCACGGCCCGGCCGCGCTCGCGCTCGACGCGCCACATCCCGGCGACGGACCCGCCGATCAGGACGGTCGCGCGGATGATGCCGTTGATCGTGAAGATGCGTTTGCGGTGCTCGTCGGAGATGATCCGGGTGCGGTCGGCGTGCGCCAGCAGCACGCTGTCGAACTCGCCCAGCAGCCGCACCGGCGTGGGCTCGTCCGCGTCCGGCCGGGGCGCGTCGGGCAGGTCGAACAGCTCGACGCCCTGCTCGTCGCGGAACACCAGCAGCCGCGGCCGCAGCCGCTCGACGACCTCCTTCAGCCGGGTCATCCCCGCCCAGGCCTGCACGTCGCGCACGCTCGCCGGGCCGTACGCGGCCAGGTAGCGCAGCACCATGTCCTCGGCCGACGGCTCGGCGAGCCCGGCCGACAGCCACGACTCGGCCGAGGTGTGCGCGGCCTGCCCGCTCGACCCCCACAGCCCGCGCGGCGGCACCTGCACCAGCGGCACCCGGGTGCGCACCACCGGCGCGAGCGCGCCCGCCTCGAAGCCCGGAAAGCGCTCCGCCAGCAGCGCACCGAGTTCGGCCCAGGTGAGCGGCTGCTGCTCGACCAGCTCCCGGCCGTAGGCCGCGATCGCGTCGAGGTCGGCCCCGGTCAGCTGCTTGCCGTACGCGGCCGCCAGCCCGCGTTCCATGGACGCGGCCAGCACCGGCCGCAGCGACAGGCAGTCCTCGGCGGTGACCAGGTGGATCGTCGAGCGCATCAGCGAGATGCGGACCACCCGCCGGTCGGTGATCAGCTGCGACAGCTCGCCCGGTGCGAAGTCTTCGAGCCGGTTCCACAGCGCGACGTACGGCGGGTTCGGGGCCTGCGCCTGCAGTCCGAACAGGTGCGCGACCGCGTCGTGCACCGGGGTCCGCGCACGTCGCAGCAGCAGTTGGCGCGACAGCAGGGCACGGTTGAGTGTTTGACGACTGAGCACGGGGGCCATAGGCATTTAAGCTACGTGGTGCGCCCGCCGGTCCGGCCGGGCGTTCGTGGTAGGAGAGTGCCGATGACCGAGCTGCCGATCCCCGGCCCGTACGTGCCCTGGGTGAATGAGATCCCGCCGCGCCCCGAAACCGGCGGTCCGCTGCAAGGCGTGCGCCTGGCCGTCAAGGACCTGTTCGACGTCGCCGGCCTGCCCACCGGCGCAGGCAACCCCACCTGGCTCGCCACCCATCCACCCGCGACCCGGGACGCGGCGGCGGTGGCCGTGCTGACCGGCGCGGGCGCGCGCATCGTCGGCAAGACGCACACCGACGAGATGGCGTACAGCCTGTTCGGCACCAACGCGCACTACGGCGCGCCGGACAACCCGGCCGCACCCGGGCACATCACCGGCGGCTCCTCCAACGGCACCGCGGCCGCGGTCGCGGAGGGCTCGGCCGACCTGGGGCTGGGCACCGACACCGGCGGTTCGGTGCGCATCCCCGCCGGCTGGTGCGGCCTGTACGGCCTGCGGCCCAGCCACAGCCGGGTCAGCCGGGCCGGGGTCGTGCCGCTGTGCGGCTCGTTCGACGTGCCGGGCCTGCTCACCCGTGACCTGGTGCTGCTGCGCACGGCGACCGGCGTGCTGCTGACCGGCGGCCCCGACACCACCCCGATCCGCGGGCTCGTCGCCCCGGCCGATCTGTGGGAGCTCGCCGAACCGGCGGTGCGCCAGGCACTGCAGCCGGCCCTGGAGCGGCTGGCCGCGACCCTGCCGTGCGACGAGAAGCCGCTGTGGGGCTCGGCCCCCGCCCCGGACTACCGGTTCGCGTACGCGGTCCGTACCGGCTGGGAGTTCTGGCGGCGCCACGGCGAATGGGTGCGGCAGCACGACCCGGTCTTCGGTCCCGGGGTGGGCGAGCGGGTGCGCGTGGCGGCCGAACGTACCCACCCGGAACTGATCGCCGCCGACCGGGAGATCACCGCGGTCCGCACCGCGATGGCGCAGCTGCTCGACGGCGCGGTGCTGGTCATCCCGACCGCGCCCGCGCCCGCCCCGGCGCGCGGTGCCGACACCGGCCCGCTGCGCGCCCCGATCCTCGGCCTGACCGGCATCTCCAGCGTCGTGGGCCTGCCCGCGCTCAGCGTCCCCGGGGCGGCCGTCGACGGCCTGCCCGTCGGGCTGTGCCTGGTCGGCGCGCCCGGCGCCGACGAGTCCCTGCTCGACCTCGCGGAGGTTCTCCGATGACCGATCCGGGCGCGCTCGCGCCGGCCGACGCCGAACTCGACGTCCGCGACGCCCCGCCGCCGGGGCTGTGGCAGCGGATGAAGGCCGACCCCCAGTACGCCCCGGAACACCTGGCGCTGGAGGCGGTGGCCCGGATCGGGCCGCAGGCCGCGGCCTGGGTCGCGCGCATGCGCACCAGATACCCGCACATGCACCCCGACGGCCTGGCACAGCTCGCGGTCAGGCGGTTCCGGCGGCACGCCCGGTTCACCGGGGCGGTGTCGGGCTCGGTCGGGCTGCCCGGCGCGATCGCCGACCTGGCCACCCTGGCCTGGACGCAGAGCCGCCTGGTGCTGCACCTGGCCGCCGTGTACGGCGTCGACCCGACCCACCCCGACCGTGCCACCGACCTGCTGGTGCTGCAGCGGGTGCACAAGGCGACCGAGGCGGCCCGGCTGGCGCTGGGCGTCGCCCAGGGACGCGAGGGCATCGGCACGGCGCTGGCCAAGGGCGTCGGCACGACCACGAGCCGCGCACCTGTCGGCCGCGCGCTGGGCCGGTTGAGCTGGAAGCTCGCGCAGATGGCAGGGATGCGGGCGGTGCGCAAGGTCGCCGCGAAGGCGATTCCGTTCGCCGCGATCGTGTTCGGCGCGTGGGCGAACGCCTCGACCGTCAACGACCTGGCCTCCCGCGCGATCAACCTGTACCGGTCGCCGACCCTGACCGCCGTGCCGCACCAGCGCCCGGCCCCGCAGTGACCACTACCGACCCGGCCGTGACAGGCCGCGACCTGCCCGAACCGCCGGCCTTGCCCGGCGGTTCCGGGTATCCCGGCGAGGCCGTCCCCGCCCCAGCGCGCAGGGCCAAGGAACTCGCCCCGGCGCGCGCCGAGAAGGGCGTGCCCGCCGCGCGGCGGGGGCGGCGGCGCGGGGAGACCACGGTCGCGGTCGTCGCACGACTGGCCGGGGTGTCCGCGCCGACGGTGTCCAAAGTACTCAACGGGCACCCCGGGGTGGCCGCCGAGACCCGGGCCCGGGTCGAGCGGGTGCTGCGGGAGCAGGACTACCGCCGCCCGGACGCGGTCACCCAGGCGCCGATGCTGGAGGTCGTGTTCCAGGCGCTGGAGAGCCACCTGGCCATCGAGATCATGCGAGGGGTCGCGCAGGTCGCGGGCGCGCGGCAGCTCGCGGTCGGATTCACCGAGACCGCGTCGGCACCCGGCTGGCTCGACCAGGTGCTGCGCCGGCGTCCCGTCGCGGTCATCGCGGTGTACGGCGCGGCCATGCGCCGCGAGCACGCCCGGCTCGCGGCCAGCGGCATCCCGCTGGTGGCGCTGGACCCGACCGGCGAGCCGGTGCACAGCGTGCCCTCGGTCGGCGCGGCGAACTGGAACGGCGGCCTGACCGCCACCCGCCACCTGCTGGAACTGGGCCACCACCGGATCGCGATGATCGGCGGACCGCCCGGCTTCCTCGCCGCCCGCGCCCGCCTCGACGGCTACCGGGCCGCGATGGACGCAGCGGGAGTGCCGGTCGAGCCGGCGCTCCTGCGCACCGGTTCGCTGTCCTACGAGGACGGCCTGCGCCACGGCCGCGACCTGCTGGCCCTGACAACCCCGCCGACGGCCGCCTTCTGCTGCAACGACCTGCTGGCCCTCGGCGTGTACGAGGCGGCCCGCCGAGCCGGCCGCCGCGTGCCCGACGACCTGAGCGTGGTCGGCTTTGACGACCTCGAGTTCGCCCGCTGGAGCGGCCCGGCCCTGACCACGATCCGCCAGCCCCTGGCCGACATGGGCGCCGCCGCCGCCGACCTCGCCCTCACCCTCGCCGCCGCCGACACCCCACCCCGCCTGCGCATCGAACTGGCCACCGACCTAGTCATCCGCGCCAGCACCGCCCCACCCCTGCCGCGTTGATCATGAACTTATGGCACGGCTCGACGGCGTGTCGGTGCCACAAGTTCATGATCAACGCGGGTGGACGTGCGCGGTGAGTGTGCCGAAACTACCGGCCGGCGGCTCCGCTTGACCCGCTTCGTATCGACGCCTATGGTTCGAGCGAATGCATTCGATTACATATTGGAAACGTTTCTCAGCGGCGCTGCCCCGCCGCGGGAGGAGACACCATGCGCAAAGGAGTCAGGACACTGCTGGCGGTCGCCGCCTCGGCCCTGGCCGTCGTGGGGGGACTCGTCGTCGCCTCACCACCGGCCCAGGCGGCGACGCTGACCGAGGTCACCAACTTCGGGACCAACCCCAGCAACCTGCGGATGCACCTGTACGTGCCCGACAACATCGGCACCCGGCCCGCGGTCGTGGTCGCCGTGCACTACTGCACCGGCACCGGCCCGGCCTTCTACTCGGGAACCCAGTTCGCGCAGCTCGCCGACCAGTACAAGTTCATCGTGATCTACCCGTCGGCGACGCGCAGCGGCGCGTGCTTCGACGTGTCGTCGTCGGCGTCGCTGACCCACAACGGCGGCAGCGACTCGCTCAGCATCGTGTCGATGGTGCGCTGGGTCGTCGCCAACCGCGACGGCGACGCGAACCGCGTCTACGCCACCGGCGCGTCGTCCGGCGGCATGATGACCAACGTGCTGCTGGGGGCGTACCCGGACGTCTTCAAGGCGGGCTCGTCGTTCATGGGCGTGCCGTTCGGGTGCTTCGCCACCACCGACGGCTCGATGTGGAACAGCACCTGCGCCAACGGCCAGCTGATCAAGACGGCCCAGCAGTGGGGTGACCAGGTCCGCGCGGCCTACCCCGGCTACACCGGCCCCCGGCCGCGCATGCAGCTGTTCCACGGCACCGACGACACGACACTGCGCTACCCGAACTTCGGCGAGGCGATCAAGCAGTGGACCAACGTGCACGGCCTGAGCCAGACCCCGACGTACACCGACACCCCGCAGTCCGGCTGGACCCGCACCCGCTACGGCGGCTCGGGTGTCAACGTCGCGGTCGAGGGCGTCAGCCTCGCCGGGGTCGGCCACAACCTGCCCCTGAGCGGCCAGGCTCTGATGGCGATCCAGTTCTTCGGCCTCACCTCCGCGCCGCCGAGCCCGTCGCCCAGCACGCAGCCGTCGCCGTCGCCGAGTACGCAGCCGTCGCCCAGCGCACCGCCGTCGCCGAGCGTGTCACCGAGCCCGCAGCCGCAGGGCGCGTGCCGGATCGCGTACACGGTCAATCCGTGGAACACGGGCCTGACCGCGAACATCACCATCACGAACACCGGATCGTCCACGGTCAACGGCTGGGCGCTGGCGTTCACCCTGCCCGGCGGGCAGGCGATCACCTCCGGCTGGAACGCGACCTACTCGCCGACCAGCGGCGCGGTGACCGCCCGCAACCTGAGCTACAACGGCACCCTCGCCCCGGGTGCGAGCACCACGATCGGGTTCAACGCCAACCACACCGGCAACACCGGCAAACCGTCGTCGTTCACCCTGAACGGCAGCGCCTGCGCCATCGCCTGACCCGATGACAGCCGGTCTCCGACCGCACCCCGCGGGGCGCGACCGGAGACCGGCTGTCAGGCCTGATCCGCCTCGTCGGGCCGGTCCCGGCCCGGCGACGGCGGCGCCGGCCGCCGACGCGGGTACAGCAGGAACGCGACCAGGACGAGTATGCGGTGCCGCGTCGTGACCGCGCACGGGGTGGGCGTTAGCGTGACCGGTACGCGGCGATGACGGAGGTGGAGATGGGCGACGCGAAGTACGTCCAGGTCGTCACGACTCTGGACGACCGGGACGCGGCTCTGGCACTGGCCCGGTCGGCGGTCGAGGCGCGGGTGGCGGCCTGCGCCCAGCTCGGCGGCCCGATCCGCAGCGTGTACCGCTGGCAGGGTGCCATCGAGGAGGCCGAGGAGTTCCCGCTCGTCTTCAAGACCACCACGGCCGGCTATCCGGCGCTGGAACGGCACATCCTCGACCGGCACCCGTACGACACCCCCGAGATCGTCTGCACGCCGGTGCTCACCGGCAACCCCGCCTACCTGGACTGGGTCACCGCCGAAACCGGGCGGTGACGGGCGAAAGCCGACTTGCGGGCATGGTTCGCCGATAGGCTCTGACCTGTGCGTACGGGTGGTGGGGGCGACGGTTACACGCCGGACCCGCGCCGCTGGCGTGCACTGAGCGTGTGCCTGGTGGGCGGGTTCATGGCGCTGCTCGACGTCAGCATCGTCAACGTCGCGCTGCCGTCGATCCGCGAGGGCCTCGACGCCTCCGACAGCGCATTGCAGTGGGTGGTGTCCGGATACGCCCTCGCTTTCGGACTGCTGCTGGTGCCCGCCGGGCGATTCGGTGACATGAAGGGGCGGCGCAACGCGTTCGTTGCGGGAGTCGCACTGTTCACCCTGGCCAGCGCCGCGGCCGGGCTGGCCCAGAGCGCGTTGTGGCTGGTGATCGCGCGCATCGTGCAGGGCGCCGCGGGCGGCATCATCAACCCGCAGATCAGCGGGCTCATCCAGCAGCTGTTCCGGGGGGCCGAGCGGGGCCGCGCGTTCGGCATGCTCGGCGCGACCGTCGGCATCTCCACCGCGATCGGGCCGCTGCTCGGCGGCCTGCTGATCCAGGCCGCCGGGACGGCCGAGGGCTGGCGCTGGGTCTTCTATGTCAACGTTCCGGTCGGGGCGCTGGCGATCGCGCTGGCGTACCGCTTCATCCCGAAGTTCTGCGACGACCAGCGGCGCAGGGAGAGCTTCGACCCGGTCGGGGTCGTGCTGCTGGCCGCGGGTGTGGTGCTGGTGCTGCTGCCGCTGATCCAGGAGGAGGCGTGGGTCGGGCAGAGCAAGTGGCTGCTGCTGGCGGCAGGGCTGGCGGTGCTGGCCGGTTTCGTCGCCTGGGAGCGCCGATACGCCCGCCACGCGCATCCCATGGTCGACCTGAACCTGTTCCGCCGCCGCTCGTACGCCCTCGGCGCGCTGCTGGGGCTCGCCTACTTCGCCGGGTTCACCGCGATCTTCTTCATCTACACCCTCTATCTGCAGCAGGGCCTGCACTACACCGCGTTGCAGGCCGGCTTGGCGACGGTGCCGTTCGCGCTCGGCTCGGCGGCGTCGGCGAGCCTCGGCGGCCCGATCGTGACCCGGGTGGGCCGCACCCTGATCGCGATCGGACTGGGCCTGGTCCTGATCGGGCTGGTCGGCGTCGAGATCGCCGTCGAGCTGGTGCCGGGCAGCCACGACGGTTGGGCGACGGCGTTGCCGCTGCTCGTCGCCGGTATCGGCAGCGGACTGGTCATCGCGCCGAACCAGACGCTGACGCTGGCCGAGGTGCCCGTCGCCGGAGCGGGCAGCGCCGGGGGAGTGCTGCAGACGGGCCAGCGCATCGGCGCGGCGGTGGGCATCGCCGTGGTCGGCGCGGTCTTCTTCGCCTTGATCGCGGACAGCGGCGGCGATTTCGCCCTCGGGTTCCGGCACGGCCTGTGGGTGACCATCGGCTTCGTGGTGCTGTCGCTGGTCATCGCCCTGATCGACGTGTACGCGAGCCGCCGCGCCAGCATCGGCCGCCACGCCGCTCCGGAGGGCCCGACCGCCGCCGTTCCCGACCGCCCGTTCCCACCGGCCGACCAGACACCGCACACCCGCGCGGTGACCGGCCAGGCCTTCTACGACGCCTGACGGTCAGAAGTCGCCGAAGTCGCCGAAGCCGGAGTCGAACCCGCCCGAGTCGTAGCCGCCGGGGTCGTAACCGCCCGCTTCGTAGCCGCCGCCGGAGTCCGCGACGCCCTGGCCCTGGTCGGCGTAGCCGGTGTCGGCATAGGTGTCGCCCGTGTCCTGAGCGTCGGCTGCGCCGGGGTCCTGGGCGTCGGCGGCCGTGGTGTCGGCGACGTCCGGGGTGAGCGCGTCGTGGATCATGTCGCCGACGATCATCCCGCCCAGGAAGCCGAGGGCGGCGCCGCCCAGTCCCGCGCCGATCATCGTGCCGGTGCCCCGGTAGCCGCCGTAGCGGTAGCCGCCGAAGCCCTGCGCGGGATAGGCGTACGGCTTGCGGGGCCGGCCGGGCGCGGCCGGGCCGGCCTGCACCGGCGGCCGCATGAACGATCCCGGGTCCTGGTCGGGCAGCGCCGCGACCCGGTCCAGGGCGCGGCGGACCCAGCCGTCGACCAGCTCGATCCACTGGGCGGGCTGCGCGATGAGCTGCCGGTACTCCGGCTCGCCCACCCGGTGCACCTCGCCGGGTCCGGGGCGTCCGGCCAGGTCGGCGACCACGGTGAGCCCCTGCGGGTCGGCGGCGAAGGTGAACGCGAGCTGCGGGATGTGCGGGCCGACGGGCTGGCCCTGCGGGACCGGGGCGTAGAACGTGATCGCCTGGGTGACCGGCGAGCCGGGGCGCAGTTCGCTGCGTACGAAGCGGCAGCCGATCGTGCCCAGCGCGTCGAGCACCGACTGCTGGATCTCGGTCGGTTCGACGCCGAGCGGGTCGAAGTCGGTCTTCGCCGAGCCCTGGGCGACGGCGACCTCGGTGCGGACTCCGACGGCGACGCCGGGCATCGGGTGCCCGTAGACGAGCGTGACCGGCACGGCGTACGGCGTGGCCAGGTGGAACCCGAGGGCGTGGCCGGTGCCGCCGGTCAGCGGCACCCGGTCGGCGACCGGGTAGCGGGCCAGTTCCGTCTGCGCGCCGCCCGCGTCGGCGACCAGCAGCAGCCACACCGAGGTGATCTCGACGTCGCCCTTGGCGTGCAGGCGGACCTGCCCGGAGAACGCGCCGCCCGGCCGGGTCGCGGGGGTGGACAGCACGGTGTCGACGTCGACCCCGCCGAAGCCCAGGCTGCTGAGAATGCGCCGCAGGACCATGCCCTCCATCATGCCGCTGTGCCGCTCCCAAGATCTGCGAACTTGCCAGGCACCTGTGCGTATCTTGACCGTGCTTACGCACAGGTGCCTGGCAAGTCGGGCGATCTTGAGGGGTCCGCGCGGTCTCTTCGGGTGGCGGGCGCTGGGAGTGCCCGATGGGCGCGGCGGAGGTCAGGCGGGGGTGAGGCGGCTGCCGTGGGGCATCTGCCAGCCTTCGGCCAGGCGGGAGGGGTGCACGTTGTCGCCGCCGCCGAAGAACTCGCAGAACTTCATGATCAGCGGGTCCCAGGCGACCGGGTCGACGTGGTGCGTACCGGGGATGATCAGGTCCTGCTCGACGTGGGCGCGGCGGACCTCGGCGGTGAACGCGGTCGCGAACGGATCCGGGCCGCCGATCGGGAAGGTGCCGCTGATCTCGCATTCGAGCTGGATCGGGCACTGCGCGACCCGGTCGGGCCGGACCAGGTCCGAGGCCATCGGGCTCAGCCCGGCGGCGGCGAACTTGTCGGGCACGTGGCGGTAGCCCATCGCCAGCTTGCGCGGTGAGGGCGACGGCGCCCCGGTGGTCAGCGCGAGCCGGTCCACGGCGTCGACCAGCGTCGACGGCACCAGGTTGAGCACGCATTCGCGCTCGCGCCGCAGGTTGGCGGCGGTCTGCGCGCTGTCGCCCAGGCCGAGCACGCAGGTGCTGCCCAGCCACCACGCCGACGACATCGGGGCCAGGTTCGTCGTGCCGTCCGGGTTGCGGGAACTGATGATCACTACTGGGGTGCCGAAGTACAGCACCTTGAGGTCGAGGGTCTGGTGCACTGCCGCCGTCCTGATGTCGCGTCCGTGCCCCGCGGTGCCGGGGCCGCTCCCGAGCCTGCCCGGCGGCCGGCCGCCACGCTGGCGGGGAACGGACGCGGCATCGGGCTAGCGGCGCACCTGCAGGGTGGCCAGGAGTTCGGCGGTCGCGGCGGCGACGGCGGCCACCGCCTTGTCGAAGGCCTCGGCGTTGTGCGCGGCCGGGGCGCGGAAACCGGAGATCTTGCGGACGTACTGCAGCGCGGCGGCCTGCATGTCCTCCTCGGTGACGATCTCGGTGAACGGCGGGCGAAGGGTCTTGATACTGCGGCACATGGTTGCCATTGTGCGCCCATGGGCATCATGGACGGGTGTCCGCAGCCGTGCCGATGACCGAGAGCCGACCCGCCGCCGTACGCGTGCTGGCGGTCCTGCTCGCCTTGACCGCGCTGGCCACGGCGTCGGTCGAGTGGCTGAACTGGTACTACGCCCCCGACGGCGGTTACCCCCTGTTCGTGCGCACCGGCTGGGCGCTGCTGCGCTCGCTGCTGTTCCTGGTGCTGATCTTCCACCTGTGGCGCGGTAGGCACGGCGCGGCGCCGTTCGGGCTGATCCTGGCGGTGACGACGCTGTTCTCGCTGGCGCGGCTCGTGGTGCCGAAGCAGGGCGCGCCGGCGGTGCCCGGGGTCATCGGGTTCGGTGTGGTGGCGGTGCTGTGCCTGACCGTGGTGCTGCTGCTGTACCGGTCGGTGAGCGTGCGGGAGTACCTGGCCCGGCCGAAGCTTCGCTGGTGGATCAGCCGCGACGGGCTGACCCGCAAGTCGATGCCCGCCCGCCCGCAGGTGCCCGGCTGGGTGCTGACGACCCGGGTCGCCGTGTTCAGTTACAGCGCCCTGATGCTGGTCGCCTGCGTGGTCGCGGTGGGGCGGCTGTTCGACGGTGACGTGACCCTGCTGCCCGTGATCGTGGGCTGGTTCGTGTTCGCGCTGATGGTCAGCTACGTCGCGCTGTTCCTGAGCATCTTCCTGGTGAAGGGCAAGCGGTGGGTACGGCTGCAGCTGGTGCTGCTGACCCTGCTGGTGCTGGTGGTGCACCTGCCGCTGTGCCTGGCGCTGCTCGGCGTGGATGGGCTGGTCCGCGACGGCGGCCCGCTGCTGGTGGCGGCGTTGCTGGCGCTGTGGGGACTGTGGCGCGCGGGTCGCAACGGCCACTTCACCCCGCCGGCTCCTGCCGCCCAGTCCGACCCGGCCCCGACGACCGCCACCCGCTGACCCGCCGCCGCGGTGTGGGTGGCGTGGGGGTCAGGCGGGGGTGCGGAAGGTGCGGCGGTAGGCGAGCGGGGCGGTGCCGACCGTGGCGCGCAGATGCTGGCGCAGCGAGACGGCGGTGCCGAAACCGGCCTGGTCGGCGACCTGGTCGATGGTCAGGTCGGTGCTCTCCAGCAGGTGGCGGGCGTGCTCGACGCGCTGGCTGATGAGCCAGCGGCCCGGTGACAGCCCGGTCTCCTCCCGGAACCGCCTGGTGAAGGTGCGTACGCTCATGCGCGCGTGGCGGGCGAGCTGGTCCAGGTCGAGGGGTTCGCCGAGGCGGGCCAGCACCCATTCGCGGGTCGCGGCGGTGGAGGCGTCGCCGGGGGCGGGCAGCGGTCGTTCGATGAACTGGGACTGGCCGCCGTCGCGCCACGGGGCTACGACGCAGCGGCGGGCGGCCCGGTTGGCGACCTCGCTGCCGTGGTCGCGGCGGACCACGTGCAGGCACAGGTCGAGCCCGGCGGCGACGCCCGCCGAGGTGAGCACGTCGCCGTCGTCGATGAACAGCACGTCGGCGTCGAGTTCGACCTGCGGGAAGCGGCCGCGGAAGTCCTCGGCGTAGGCCCAGTGGGTGGCGGCGGGGCGGCCGTCGAGCAGGCCGGCGGCGGCCAGCACGTACGCGCCGGTGCAGATGGACATGATCCGTTTTCCGGCGGCGCGGGCGGCGCGCAGCGCGGTGACGGCCTGGATCGTGGTGGGGGCGGCCAGGCGCTCGCGGTGGACGCCGGGCACGATCACGGTGTCGGCCCAGTCGAGCAGGTCGAGGCCGTAGTCGGGCTGCACGGAGAAGCCGGCGCTGGCGCGGATCGGGCCGCCGTCGGGGGTGCAGATCCGGGTCTCGTAGAGCCTGCGGCCGGCGCTGTCGGTGGCGCAGCCGAACACCTGGCTGGGGATGCCGAGGTCGAGGGCCATCACCCCGTCGAGGGCGAGCACGGCTATCCGGTGGCGAGCGGTCATGGCTCGATTCTTTCACATAGTGGCATTCAGGCCACTGTTTGCGGCTGGAGAGATCGCGCACGATGGGCACGTGACGTTGCTGGAAAACAGGGTGAACAGGACGCGGAGCCAGAACCTCGCCTGGGCGGTGGCCGCCGTGGCGCTGGTGTCGATCGTCGGGGCGGCCGGTTTCCGGGCCACGCCCGGCGTGCTCATCGAGCCGCTGGAGCAGGCGTTCGGCTGGTCGCGCGGCACCATCTCGGCCGCCGTGTCGATCAACCTGGTGCTGTACGGGCTGACCTCGCCCTTCGCCGCCGCGCTGATGGAGCGCTTCGGCATGCGCCGGGTGGTCGCCGGGGCGCTGCTGCTGGTCGCCGCGGGCAGCGGGTTGACCGTGTTCATGACGGCGAGCTGGCAGCTGATGCTGCTGTGGGGCGTGCTGGTCGGGCTGGGCACCGGCTCGATGGCGCTGGCGTTCGTGGCCACGTTCACCAGCCGCTGGTTCGTCAAGCACCGGGGCCTGGTGACCGGGGTGCTGACCGCAGGCGGCGCGGCGGGGCAGCTGGTGTTCCTGCCGCTGCTGGCGAACCTGGTGCAGGCCTACGACTGGCGGGTGGCGGCGCTGACCGTCGCCGGGTCGGCGCTGCTGGTGGTGCCGCTCGTACTTTGGCTGCTCCGCGACGACCCCGCCGACCTGGGCATCACCGCGTACGGCGCCTCGGCTAGTGACTCGTCCCGGCAGCCCGCCTGGACGGCGGACAGCCGCGGACTCCTCACCAGCGGCCCCGACACCCCGCCCGACACCCCGCCCGCCGCCCCGACGGTGAGCACGGGCGCGGCCCGCCGGGCGCTGGGCGCGCTGCGCGACGCCGCGAAGACGCGTACGTTCTGGCTGCTGGCGGGCGGCTTCGCGATCTGCGGCGCGACGACCAACGGCCTCGTGGGCACGCACTTCATCCCCGCCGCGCACGACCACGGCATGCCCACCACGACCGCGGCGAGCCTGCTGGCACTGGTCGGCATTTTCGACATCGTCGGCACCATCGCCTCGGGCTGGCTCACCGACCGCTTCGACCCGCGCTGGCTGCTGGGGATCTACTACGCGCTGCGCGGACTGTCGCTGATGATCCTGCCGGGGCTGTTCGCCGCCGACCCGCACCCGAGCATGCTGGTCTTCATCCTGTTCTACGGCCTGGACTGGGTGGCCACCGTGCCGCCGACGATCGCGCTGTGCCGCAAGCACTTCGGCGCGTCCGGGGCGATCGTGTTCGGCTGGGTCTTCGCCTCGCACCAGTTCGGGGCGGCCGGCATCGCCCTGGTCGCGGGCCTGGTCCGGGACAGCAGCGGCTCGTACGCCGCGGCGTTCTACGGGGCGGGGCTGTTGTCACTGGCTGCGACCGCGATGTCCCTGGCGATCGTCCGGCCGGGTGTGGTCCGGCGCTGGCGGCTGGCATCCTGACCGCCTGACCTGCCCCGACGGCATACCGGCCGGCGGGGCAGGCATGAAACCCGGTCACTGCGGGTATATCAGCCGTCGTGATAACCACGCTGGTGAAGGGTGTACCCACGCCCGAACATCTCGCCAGGGTGCAGAGCACCCTGCCTGCCAACGGCACCGCCCCGTTGAAGATCGCGATGGTGGCGCCGCCCTACTTCGACGTGCCGCCGCCCGCGTACGGGGGGATCGAGGCGGTGCTCGCTGACCTGTCCAACGCGCTGGTCGACCTGGGTCACCAGGTCACCATGATCGGTGCTGGGCGGGACGGCACGAGGGCGAGGTTCTGGCAGGTGTGGGATCGGGCCGTACCGGAACGGCTGGGCGAGCCCGGGCCCGAGATCATCTATGCCACGCTGACCCGCCGGGTGGTGGAGAACCTGGCCGCCGCGGGTGAGGTGGACGTGGTCCACGACCACACGTTCGCCGGGCCGCTCAACGCTCCCGCGTACGACGCGATGGGTCTGCCGACGGTCGCGACCGTGCACGGCCCGGTGGACTCGGAGCTGCGCGGCTACTACCAGACCCTGGACCGCGACCTGTCGCTGGTCGGCATCAGCCGACGACAGCGCTCGCTGGCGCCGGAGCTGAACTGGATCGGTGTGGTCCACAACGGACTGTGCCCGGCCGACTGGCCGTTCCAGCGCGAGAAGAAGGACTATGCGCTGTTCCTGGGCCGGTTCAGCCCCGACAAGGGCGCGCACACCGCCGTGCACGCCGCGCATGCCGCCGGGCTGCCGCTGATCCTGGCCGGCAAGTGCGCCGAGCCGGCCGAGCAGAAGTACTACGCCGAGCAGGTCGAGCCGCTGCTCGGGCCGAATGACCAGATGATCGGCATCGCCGACGCGGCACTCAAGCGTGAGTTGCTGGCAAATGCCCGCTGTCTGCTGTTTCCTATCCAATGGGAGGAACCGTTCGGCATGGTGATGATCGAGGCGATGATCTGCGGCACGCCCGTGGTGGCGCTGCGCCGCGGCGCGGTGCCCGAGGTGGTCGAGCACGGCGTCAGCGGCTTGCTCTGCGACGATCCGGCCGAGTTGCCGGCCGCGCTGCGCGCGGTGTCCGAACTCGACCCCGCGGAGTGTCGCGAGCAGGTGGTGCGCCGGTTCAGCGACGAGCGGATGGCGGTCGGCTACGTGCAGGCATACCGGGCGGCCCTGGCGGAGCGGCGCAGGCCGCGGCTGGCCGGCCGGGCCGGGCGGGCGATGGCGCGCGCCGGGCGGCTGACGTCGGCGGGTGAGCGGTGACAGTGCCCGCCCAGCCCTCACCGCTCAACGCAGGCGACCCGCAGCCGCTCGGCCAGGGTCAGGTCACCATCGTCGAAGGCACCACGTTCAGCATCTGCGCGCCCAACGGGGACATGGACCCGGGGGGCGCGCAGGGCCTGTTCTTCCGCGACACCCGGATCATCTCGCGCTGGCAGCTGCGCATCGACGGCCAGCCGCCGCAGCCGCTGTCGGTGGCCGACACCGACACCTTCGCGTCCCGGTTCATGCTGCGCCGCGCGCCCGCCGCCGGGCACGCCGACAGCACCCTGCTGGTGGTGCGCCAGCGCATCGTCGGCGAGGGCATGCGCGAGGTCATCACGCTGACCAACGTCGGCCGCGAGGCCACCCTGGTGCACCTGGAGCTGCACGTCGACGCCGACTTCGCCGACCTGTTCGCGGTCAAGGAGGGCCACGCCGCGGGCACGGCCACCCACGCTCAGGCCAGCGGGGTCAACCTGGTGTTCAGTCGGCCCGACAACTCGCGCGGGTTGCTCGTGCACGCCACCGGCGAGCCCGTCAGCAGCCACAACGGGCTGAGCTGGCAGGTCGTCATCCCGGCCCGGGACGAGTGGCGCACCGAGATCATCGTGCATCCGGTGGTGGACAGCAGGCGTATCGAACCGCGCTTCCGCGAGCACCTGACGCCCGAGGAGGCCGAGGAGCACTCGTGGCGGCGCCAGGTCACCTCGATCCGGACCCAGAACGACCAGCTGGGACTGGTGCTGCGGCGCAGCGTGCGTGACCTCGACGCGCTGCGCATCGCGGCGGGGGAGGACTCCGCGCACACCTTCGTGGCCGCGGGCGCGCCCTGGTTCATGACTCTGTTCGGCCGGGACAGCCTGCTGACCTCGTGGATGGCCCTGCCGCTGGACCCGTCGCTGGCCGTCGGCACCCTCTACACCCTGGCGGCGCTGCAGGGCCGCCAGGTCGACCCGTGCACCGAGGAGGAGCCGGGTCGCATCCTGCACGAGCTGCGGCTGGGCCCGCAGAGCACGTCCGCGCTGGGCGGTTCGCACTACTACGGCACCATCGACGCCAGCCCGCTGTTCGTCGCGCTGCTGGGTGAGGCGTGGAAGTGGGGCGCGGCCGAGTCGGACGTGCGGGCGCTGCTGCCGGCCGCCGACGCGGTGCTGGCCTGGATCGACGGCTTCGGCGACCGCGACGGCGACGGCTTCGTCGAATACCAGCGGGCCACCGACCGGGGCCTGTTCAACCAGGGCTGGAAGGACAGCTGGGACGGGGTCAACGACGCGGCGGGCCAGCTCGCCGAACCGCCGGTCGCGCTGGCCGAGGTGCAGGGTTACGCGTACGCGGCCTGGCTGGCCCGGGCCGACCTGGCCGACGCGTTCGGCGAGCCGGCGCTGGCCGAGTCCTGCCGGGCGCGGGCCGACAAGCTGCGTTCGCTGTTCGCCGAGGCGTTCTGGCTGCCCGACGAGGGCTACTTCGCGATCGCGCTGGACGGTCGCAAGCGCCGCATGGACGCCATGTCCAGCAACGTCGGGCACTGCCTGTGGACCGGCATCGTCACCGACGAGCACGCCGCGCAGCTGGTCGCCCGGCTGTCCGAGCCGGACATGGACAGCGGCTACGGGCTGCGCACCCTGTCGGACCGGATGGGCGCGTACAACCCGATGAGCTACCACAACGGATCGGTGTGGCCGCACGACACCGCGCTGTGCGTGGCCGGGCTGATGCGCTACGCCCACATCCCGGGCGCGGTCGAACTGGCCCACCGGCTCACCGACGGGCTGCTGCGGGCCGCGATGTCGTTCGGCGGGCGGCTGCCCGAGCTGTTCTGCGGGTTCTCGGCCGACCGCTTCCGCCCGCCGGTGCCGTACCCGACCTCGTGCTCGCCGCAGGCGTGGGCCAGCGGCGCGCCGCTGCTGATCGTGCGAGCCTTCCTCGGCCTGGACCTGGACGTGCCCAAGCGCAGCCTGGTGCTGCGGCCGCGGCTGCCGCAGGAGTGGGGCACCGTGACGGTCGACCGGCTGCCGTTCGCCGGCTCGCTGCTGAAGATCACCGCATCAGGCAGCGACGCCGAGGTCCACGGCCTGCCGGAGCCGTCCACCGTCATCAGTTGAGCTCACCCCACCATTCCCTGGGCGGCCAGGGACTGGCGCAGGTGCTGCAGGCAGCGGGTGAGCAGGCGGGACACGTGCATCTGGGACAGACCGAGCCGCTGGGCGATCTCGGCCTGCGTGAGGTCGGCGGCGAAGCGCAGCGCGAGGATGTGCCGGTCGCGCTGCGACAGCCCGGCCACGGCCCGGCCGATGGCGTGGCGGTCGGGCAGCGACTCCAGCCGCCGGTCGTGCTCGCCGAGCAGCTCGCCCAGCTCGGCGAAGCCGTTGCCGCTGCGCACGACGCTGTTGAGGGAGCCGATGGCGTACGCGTGCGCGCACTCCAGCCCGTCGCGGATGTCGCCCTCGTCGCGGTCCAGGTGCGCGGCCAGGTCGCGGATGTCGGGGGTCCGCTGCAGGGTCTGCGACAGCTGCGGCACCGCCCGGCTGATCTCCAGGTGCAGCTCCTGCAGCCGGCGGTGCACGCGCAGCGCCCAGCCCCGGTCGCGGAAGTGCCGGCGCAGCTCGCCGAGCATGGTGGGCCCGGCGAAGTGCTCGAACCGCACGCCGTGGCTGCTGTCGTAGCGGTCCACCGACTTGATCAGGCCCAGCAGTGCGACCTGGACCAGGTCGTCGGGGTCTTCGCCGCGGAAGCTGAACCGCCGGGCCAGCCGCCGGGCCAGCGGCATGCCGGCGTGGATCACCGCGGCGCGGGCGCGTTCCCGGGCCGGGTCGTCCGGTGCCAGCCGGTGCAGCCGGGCCAGGGCCACGGACACGCGGCGGTCCCGCTCGGCGTTCCACACCTCACCCGCGGGCTCCGGGGAGCCCGCGTTCAGCACAGCATCGATCCTCAACGCGTCCGCATGGGTGCTCATCGCCGCCATCCGCTGGTCCTGCCGGTCGCGCCGCCCCACGCGGCATCGGGTCACCGGCCTTCAGCAGTCAGACTCACTAAGCGGATTTTAACGACATGTCAGCTTCGGTGGCCGGGGTTGCCGGCTTTCTAGGGCGCGGCAACCGTGCCACCTCCGCCTGCACCGCCGTGCCGTACGCGCAGATCTCGATCCACGACTCGGTGATCGGCCGGTGGTCGAAGCGCATCGCCAGCACGGCGTTCGCGCCCATCCGCGCGGCGACACGCGCCATGCGGTCGACGGCCTCCAGCCGGCACTCGGTCAGCATGTGGATGCGCTCGGCCATGCTGACCCCGCTGCCGTCCATCGCCGACTTGAAGCCCTCGGTGTACGCGCTGAGCGTCCGCGCGGACAGCCCCAGCACCTCGCCGTAGACGGCCCGGACCACGTGGCCCGGCAGCTGGTCGGTGGTCACCACCAGCACGCCCCCGCGGTTGACGACATCACGCATGGACACCACCTCCTGAACGTCCGATAAGAGTGGTATGTCCATCGTGAATGAAAACGTAATCATTCGGTACTCATTTACCACCTTTTTGTGTTAATGGGGCAGACGGGGCATCGGCCGCCGGGCGTGCGACCATCGCCTGATGCCGCTCACGCCGATCATCGCCACCCTCGCCTACGTGCTGTCGCCCGACGGCGGCAGCGTGCTGCTGCTGCACCGCGACAAGCGGCCCGACGACATCCACTTCGGCAAACACATCGGCCTGGGCGGGCGGGTCGAGCGCGACGAGGACGTGCTCACCGGCGTCAAACGCGAGGTCGAGGAGGAGTCCGGGCTGATCGCCCGGCGGCTGTCGCTGCGCGGCACGGTGTCCTGGCCCGGCTTCGGCAAGCGCGGCGAGGACTGGTTCGGCTTCGTGTTCCGCGTCGACGAGTTCGACGGCGAGCCGCACCAGGGCAACCACGAGGGCACCCTGGGCTGGGTGCCGCGCGAGCGGCTGTACGAGGTGCCGATGTGGGCCAGCGACCGCGAGTGGCTGCCGATGGTGTTCGACGACGACCCGCGCCCGTTCCACGGCGTCATGCCCTACCGCGACGGCGAGATGGTGAGCTGGAGCTACCTGCGCTGACCGGGGCCCGTCACTCGCTGCGCAGCGCCACGACCGGATCGAGGCGGCCCGCCCGCTGGGCGGGCACCACGCCGAACACGATGCCGACCGCGCAGCTGACCCCGAACGCCAGCGCGATGGACCACCAGGTCAGCGCGGCGGGCACCGGGCTCAGCGCGGCCGTGGCCAGCGACGCCCCGACGCCGAACGCGATGCCGAGCAGTCCGCCGATCGTCGTCAGCAGCACCGCCTCCAGCAGGAACTGCAGCCCGATGTCGCGGGGGCGTGCGCCCAGCGCCATGCGCAGCCCGATCTCGCGGGTGCGTTCGCGCACCGAGACAAGCATGATATTGGACACGCCGACGCCGCCGACCAGCAGCGAGATGCCCGCGATCGCGGCCAGCACGGCGGTCAGCACGCCCAGGATGTCGCCGAGCACGCCGAGGATCTGCTCCTGCGTGACGGCGCTGAACTCCTCGTCGGGGTGGCGGCGGTGGAGTTCGGCGACGATGTCGCGGCCGAGCCGGTCGATGGTCTCGGCGTCGGGGGCCTTCACCGCGAACGCGTCCACCCGCTTGGTCGCCAGCAGCCGCTGCGCCGTGGACAGCGGCACGTGCACCTCGTTGTCGCGGTCGACGCCCAGGCTCTGCCCCAGCGGCGCGAACACCCCGATCACCCGGAACCGCACGCCCGCGATGGTGACCTGCTGCCCGATCGGGTCGCGTTCGCCGAACAGGGTCCTGGCCACGGAGCTGCCGAGCACCGCGACCCGGCGGCCGGTCTCCACATCGGTGCGGGTCAGGTACGCCCCGGCGCGCACGTCGCGCAGGAACACCTTCGGGGTCGTCTCCAGCACGCCGAGCAGGCTGGTGAACACCTGCTCCTTGCCCGCGCGCACGTTCTCGCCCGAGGTCAGCGACACGGCGACCCGGTCCCGGTCGCCGGCGATGCGGATCACGGCGTCCAGATCGGACTGGTCGAGCCGCGACACCGCCGGGGCGGCGTTGAGGCTCACCTGGCCGGGGACCACCAGCAGCAGGTTCGAGCCCAACCCTTCGACCTGGGCCTGCACCTCGTTCTTGGTGCCGGTGCCCAACGCGACCAGGATCACCACCGCGCCGACGCCGATCACCATGCCCAGCATGGTCAGCCCGCTGCGCAGCCGGTTGGCCCGTAACGCGTCCAACGCGACGCGCCATGCCTCCGCCAGCCTCATCGCCCGGCCTCCCCGTCGTGGGCCGGGCTGTCTGGCCCGGTGTCGTCGGCCCGCTCAGCGCTCGCGCCGGCGGCGGTGTCGGAGACAACGCGGCCGTCGCGCATGGTGATCTGGCGGCGGGCCCGCGCGGCGACCTCCCGGTCGTGGGTGACCAGCACGACCGCCACGCCTTCGGCGGTGTTGAGCTGCTCCAGCAGTTCCAGCACCGCCTGGCCGGTGGTCTGGTCCAGGTTGCCCGTCGGTTCGTCGGCCAGCAGCACCGCCGGTTCGGTGACCAGCGCTCGCGCTATCGCCACGCGCTGCTGCTCGCCGCCGGAGAGCTGGTTGGGCCGGTGCCCGATGCGGTGTGACAGGCCCACCCGCTCCAGCATCCGAGCGGCCCGTTCGCGGCGTTCACGCGCGCCCAGCCCGCGGTAGACCAGCGGCAGCGCCACGTTGTCCAGCGCGCTGGTGCGCGACAGCAGGTGGAACGACTGGAAGACGAAGCCGATGGTGGCGTTGCGCAGGTGCGCCATCTCGGCCGCGGTCAGCCCGGCCACCTCACGCCCGCCGATGCGCAGCCGGCCCGACGTCGGCTGGTCCAGGCCGCCGAGCAGGTGCATCAGCGTGGACTTGCCCGAGCCCGACGGCCCGACGACGGCGGTGTACTCGCCGTGCTCCACGGTCAGCGTCACCCCGCGCAGCGCCGGCACGCTCACCCCGTCCAGGGCGTACGTGCGCGCCACGTCGATCGCCTCGATCGCGGCGTCGCCGGTCACGGCAGGTCCGTTCCCTCGGTGACCCGGTCCACGCCGCGTACCACGATGCGCTCGCCCTCGGTCAGCCCGTCGGTGATCTGCAGGGTGTCCATCCCGGACGCGCCGACGACGACGGCCCGCCGCTGCGCCTTGCCGTCGGGCCCGCGTACCCAGACGCTGTCGCCGCCGTCGCCGGTGAACACGGCCGCGGCGGGCACCGCGATGGCACCGGCGGCCTCGCGTACCTTCAGCCGGGCCACCGCGCTCATGCCCGGTCGCGGCGTCGGCGCGTCCGCGGGCGTCTCCAGCGTGAGGTGCACCCGGTAGGCGACCGCGCCGCGGCTGTTCGGGGTCGGCAGCACGTCGACCGCGCCGACCCGGGCCGGATACTGCACGCCCGGTGCGGCGTCGAGCTCCACCTCGGCGCTGATCCCGGTGCGCACCAGCAGGATGTCGGTCTCGTCGACGTCGGCGACGATGCCGAGCACGCTCGTGTCGACCACCGTGACGATCGCGGTGCCCGCGCTGACCGGCGCGCCGACGGCCGGTGCGGAGGCGACCCCGGCGGGCGCCGCGACGGGGCCGGACACCCCGGTCGGCGCGGCGGTGCTCAGGCCGCCGAGCAGCCGGCTCAGGTCGGGGCTCGCCGACGCGGACGAGGTGCCGCCCAGCTGCACGACCCCGGCGATGGGGGCGCGCAGGGTCAGCGCGTCGACGCTCGCCTTCGCCAGGTCGTAAGCCTGCTGGGCCTGCAACCGCTGCGCGGATCCGAGCGCCTGCATCGCCGAACCGAGGCTCGCCACGCCGCGCTGGCCCGCGGCGGCGGCCGCGGCCCCGCCCGCCGAAGCCTGCCGGTAGCCCGCCTCGGCGGCGGTGATGTGCGCGAGCAGCGCGTCCCTGGTCGAAGGCTCGGCGACCTGCTCGGCGGCGTCCCGGGCGTGGTCGAACGCCTCCTTCGCGGAGCGGTCCAGCTTTTTCCGCGCGGCGGACAGGTCCACCCGCACCCCACCGCCGCCCGAGCGCTTCGCGGCGTCCAGCGCCTGCTTGGCCTGGCGCAGCCGGGTGCGGGTGGCGGGGGAGTCGACCACGGCCAGCAGTTGGCCCTTGGCGACCTGCTGGCCGGGGGTGACGGCGAGCCGGGCCAGGGTGCCCTCGGCGGGCGCGGTCAGGGTCGCGGCGGCCCGCGCGGTGACCGAGGCGGGGGCGTCGACGACCTCGGTGACCGTCGATCGGCCGACCTCGGCCACGGTCACGTCGAGGCTGTCCTCACAGGACGCCGCGGTCAGCGAGGTCAGCAGGAGCACCGTGCCGAGGGCGAGCACGGGTCGGGAAGTGCTGCGGAGAGGGGTGCGCACCTGCCGGAGCCTATCCACGACGGTCCACCCCTGGCCATCCGGGCGCTGCGGCGACGCCCGCCGGTGTGGCAGTCTCTTCGCGGAGGTGCGCGATGAGCGAGCAGGACACGGCGCAGGACACGGCGCAGCAGGCACCGGCTCAGCGGCGGCCGGAGGTGGACCCGGACACCCCGGACGCGCAGGCCGCCCGCCGCAACCGGCACGTGTTCGTCGTCGGGTTCCTGGGCGGGCTCGGCCTGATGTGCGCCATCATCCTCACCTGGGCGGTGCGCGAGACGCTGTCGGTGCTGCTGCTGATGTTCGCGGCCCTGTTCCTGGCGATCGGCCTGCACCCGGCCGTGGCCTGGCTGCAGCGGCGCGGGTTGCCGCGCGGCCTCGCGGTGACCGTGGTCGCGCTCGGTGTGGTGCTGGTCGCATGCGGCGGCCTGGGCGCGCTGGCCCCGCCGCTGATCACGCAGACCGGCGAGCTGATCACCAACCTGCCCGGCTACCTCGACGAGCTGAACCGCAATCCGCAGATCGCCGACTTCAACCAGCGCTTCGACGTGATCGACCGGCTCAAGGACGCCGCCACCAACGAGAACATCACCAAGGCGCTGGGCGGCGCGCTGGGCGGGGTGCAGGCGGTCTTCGGCGTCATCTTCAACGTGCTGACCGTGTTCATCCTCACCATCTACTTCCTGGCCGCCTGGACCCGGCTCAAGGAGGGCTTCTACCGGCTGTTCCCGGCCTCGCGCCGGGACACCGCCCGGGAGATCGGCGACGAGATCTTCGAGAAGATCGGCGCGTACCTGCTCGGCTCGCTGGCGATCGCGTTCGTCGCGGGGGTGAGCACGTTCGTGTTCCTGCTCATCCTCGGGGTGTCGTACGCGTTCGCGCTGGCCATGGTCGTCGCCGTGTGCGACCTGATCCCGCAGATCGGGGCGACGCTGGGCGCGGTGGTGGTGGTCATCGCCGGGTTCGCGCACTCGCCCGAGGCGGGCATCGCCTGCGTGATCTTCTTCATCCTGTACCAGCAGCTGGAGAACTGGGTCATCGCACCGCGCGTGCTGCGGCGCTCGGTCGACGTCTCCGACCTGGCCGTGATCCTGTCCGCGCTGATCGGGGCGGTGCTGCTGGGCGCGCTGGGCGCATTGATCGCGATCCCGGTCGTGGCCGGGGTGCAGCTGACCATGCGGAAGATCGCGATGCCGCACCTGGACCGCATCTGAGCGCGGCGACGGAAGGCCGACACACCACCACCTCCGTGTATGCGGTATGACTGTCGGCATGCAACCCGACGGCATCCTCCCCTCCGCCGTGTCCACAGCCGACAGTGCCGATCCGCTGGCCAAGCTGATCGACTCGGCGCGCGGCTGGCACGGCGTACAACTCGGCGTGCTCGGTTTCATCGGCTTCTGCGGCGTGCTGAAGATGGGCGCGCAGGCGCCCGGCCCCGACTGGCTGCAGTGGCTGGCCACCGGCGGCACCGTGGGCGCGTTCGGCACGGCCCTGTGGTCGATCGTGATGGTCGGCCGGGTGGCCTGGCCGGTCGGCGACCCCGCCGCGCCCGCGGATCCGGCCGAGATGAGCGGTCAGCTGCGTTCCGGCATCCGCACCACCATCGTCTCGGTGGCGCTGATGGCGTTCGCGGGCCTGTCCGCGTGGTGGCCCACCGAGGCGGCCCCGTCGGTCGAGGTCAGCCTCGGCAACGGCGGCAAGGCCTGCGGCCAGGTCGCCGAGGGCGCCCCCGCCGGCGCGATGTGGCTCAACACCACCGCCGGCGAGACCCTGGAGGTCCACCTCACCACCGTGGCCAACATCCGCCCCGTAAGCGCCTGCTGACCTGCCGTCCACCCCTGGCCAGTCCTGCCGCACCTGCCGCAACTGTTGAAGACTTGTGCCCTCGGCGAGCAGCCGAGGGCACAAGTCTTCAGGAGTTGCGGCGGTCGGGTCAGCCGGCCAGCGCGGCGAGCTGGCGCTCGGTCAGGGCACCCTGCCACAGGTCGAGGTTGTCGACCGCGCCGAACAGGTACCCGTCGCCGCTGGTCGCCCGGCCGACCTCGAGCCGTCCGCCGCCGTCGTATGCCGTGTCCACGGCGGCGGATGCGGCCTGCACACCGTCCACGAGCAGGCGCAGGCCGGCCTGGTGCGGGTCATACACCACGGTCAGCCGGTGCCAGGCGGTGGCGTCGGCGACGGCCGCGCTGACGGTCACGGTGTCGCCGGGCGTCGCCGAGCGGGCCAGCGTCGCGGTGTAGGCGCCGTCGGCGTAGAACAGCGAGAACGCGGGTGGCGCGCCGGCCGCGCCGAGGCTGACGACGGTCTGCGGACCGGGCCGGGCCGGGTCGTCGACCCGGGCCGACGCGGTGACGCCGAACGCGTCGTCGGTGTGCACGACCGGGCCGTCGAAGTAGCCGTACTCGGTGGAGGGCTGGGTGGCCGGGGTGCCGTCGGGGTTGAAGACCTGGTTGAAGTCGGCGTCGAAGACGTAGGCCGAGCCGTCGAACGCCAGGGCGGTGCGGTCGGTCGCGATGTCGGTGCCGAGGGTCAGCTGCAGCGTGCGGTTGAACGCCCGGCTGTCCGGGGCGTTGCAGGTGTCGGGGATCTCGGGCAGGAAGCAGGGGACGGCGGCGTTGAAGTCCCAGGATCCGACGCTGACGGCGTCGAGCATGCCGGGTTCGGTGAACCCGTCGACGGTGCCGCCGAACAGGTCGTGGTCGGTGAGCACCCGGTCGTAGGCGTACGCGCGGGTCACCTCGCCCTTCCAGAAGTGCGCCGGGCCGCCGTCGTCGGAGCGGCCGACGGTGAACGGGCCGCCGGCCGCCCACGGCGTGGCCGTCCGGCGGGCCTGGGCGACGCGGGCACCGTCGACGTACAGGGACATGACGCGCGTGGCGGCGTCGTAGGAGGCCGCGACATGCGTCCAGCGTCCGAGGTCGGCGGCGGTCAGGGTACGGGGGTCGGTCGCCGCCACGACGGCGGTGCGGCGGCTGGGCCCGTTGCCCATGCGGAAGGTCCAGTGGGCGGCCCGGCCCTGGTGCCGGATGCCGACGGAGAATCCGCCCCGGCGCGTGGGGTCGGCGGTGGCCGCCTGGTCCTGGCCGAGGAAGTCGCGGTCGGTGGCCAGGTCGGCGGGGCTGACCCAGGCGGCGACGCTGAACGAGGTGGTGGTGTCGAGCACCGGCGCGGCCGTCGCGGCGACGCTGGACGTGCCGTTGAAGCTCAGCGCCTGGCCCCCGATCAGGTGGGCGTCGGCGAGCCAGGTGGTGCCGGTCGCGGTGAGCGGTGAGTCCTGAGGTGCCGCCGCCTCGTCGGCCAGCGCGGCATCGGTGGAGATGCCGGGCATCGCCTCCAGGAGCCAGCGGCCCACCGGGGTACGCGTGTCGGCCGCCCGGGCCGGGCCGGCGACCGCCAGCGCGGCGGTGGCGGCGACCAGGACGGCCAGCGCGCGCCGGGCGTGGGCGGAGCCCACTGCGGATCGGATGTTCACTAGAGTTCCCCCGTCTGAGATGGTCCTGCGGTGTTCGCGGTCGGCCGCACTCGCCGGGCCGACTGAAGGAACCGTAGAAAACCCGATCAACGGCGGCCAGCCATTTCCGTCGGGATTGCATGTTTACGCAACTCCCATCGACGTACGCGATTGCGGAAACATGCAACCCGGCAGCAGGGGGCTTTCTGGCCAGATTCCGTTGGCTAGATTGCGAGTGGCCGGTCGGCGGGACCGCGCCCGTGCGGCGGACTCGGGGAGGTCCTCATGCTTCAGGTGCAAGTCGTTCCCTCACTGATGAAGTGGGGAGTCTCGCCGCAGGCAGACCTCGTCTACCGCACCCTCGTCGCTTTCGGACCCCTGACCGCCGGCGACATCAGCCGCTCGCTCACGATGCAGAGCCGCCAGGTGCGCGGCGCTCTGGAAGAGCTGGCCGCGCTGGGCGCGGCCGCACACGGTCCGGCTCCGGCCGCGCGCGGCGGCGACGGGCGGATGTGGTCCGGCACGCAGCCCGCGCACGTCTCCGCGATGCTGCGTGACCGGCACCACCGCAACGCGGTGGCCCGATACCGTTTGAACCGGCGCATGTCGCGGGCGCTGTCCCCAGAGCTAATCACCGACCACCTACGTATCCTCGCCAGCGGTGCCCGCCCGCTGACCGCGGGCAGGCAGGCCCAGGCACGGATAGCCGCGATCAGCAAGGGGTGCCGGGAAGCCATCTCGGTCAGCGGCGACCCGGCCTACAGCGCCGCCGCAATCAAGGCGGGCGCACCGGGCGGCCGCGCCATGGCCGAGCGCGGCGTCACTCTGATCAACCTGGGTGTGCCGGCCTCCGACGAGCACGAGTCGGGCTGGCACGACGTCGAGATGCACGCTCGCGGGGCGCAGTACCGCGAGTTGCCCGAGCTGCCGGGACGATACATGATCTACGACCGCACCACGGCACTGGTCCGGAAGAAGCCCTTCGACCCCAGCCACGGCATGTGGGAGATCAGCGATCCCGCGCTGGTCGCTGAACTTCTCGCTCTGTTTCTCCAGGATTGGAGCCTCGCGAAGGAACCGCACTGGGAGTGGACGCCACCGCCGGGCCTGAGTTCGCGGGAAGGCGCGGTGATGGCGCTACTCGCCGAGGGCATGACCGACGCCGCCGTCGCGGCGCGGCTCAACCTCAGCGTCCGCACCATCGCCTACACCGTGTCCACGCTCATGGACAGGTACGACGTGATCAACCGGTTCCAGCTGGGACTGCGGCTGGGCACCGCGACGGCGGCGCAGCCGGTTCCGCACGGCGCGAGCGAGTCAGGCCGGTAGCCTGCCCGACGACCGGCGGCCACGTCAGACCTGCCAGACGTCGACGCAGGTGGTGTCGGCGGTGGACCAGCGGGCCAGCAGGTGGTGGCCGTCGGCGCTGAACGCGGTGCGCACCGAACGCGCGGCGGCGATGTCGGCGCGGAACACCTCCTCGTCGGTGCCCGACTCGTGCAGCCACACCGCGTTGCCCGCGGCCCCGGCCCGCAGCCGCCCGTCGGGGCTGTCGCACTGCGGTGCGAAGCCGTCGTACGGGCTGTGCTCGGTGTAGCCGTCGTAGCGGCGGTGCAGGTCTTCGCCGACCATCTCCTCGACGACCCGGCCTGTGCCCAGGTCCCACATCGTCGCCACGTCACGCACGTACCGTCCGACGTGGACCTTGCGGTCGGCTTCGGCGATGAGCCGCCACTGGCCCTCGTGCACCAGCACCTTCACCGGCTTGTTGTTCGACGCGGCTTTGAAGCTGCTGGTCAGGTGCCCGCTGGCGACGTCCCAGACGGAGAACTGCCCGTCGGGGTTCCAGGCGACCAGCGCCAGCCGGCCGCCGGGGCCGACGAACACCTTGCCCGTGCCGTCGCCGACATGCTGCTTCGGGCGCACCTCGTTGACGACCGCGCCGGTGGCGATGGAGCGCATCCGCACGTACGCGCCGGAACGCTCGCACTCCACGAGCAGCTCGTGGTCGGGGGTGAGCAGCCAGTCCCCGGCGACGCGCATCTGATGCCGCTTGGCGGCCCGGTCACCGCTGATCAGCTTCGCCGAGCGGGCCACCGCCGCGACGGTGTCGGAGGTCAGGAAGTCCCCAGCCGCGACGCGGTGCTCCAGGAGGATGCCTTCGCGCTGCGCGGTGAGGTCGTACACCCGGTCGTCGGCGGTGCGCACCTGGGCCAGCGCCGCGCCGGGGCCGTACTGCTGTCCCGGGCCGGCCAGCCAGCGCACCAGCCGGGCCCGGCCGTCGGGCAGGTCCCAGCTCAGCGGCTCCATGCGCCACGACGCGGTGTTGGCCGGCACCCGCCGCGCGACGACCCGCCCGGCCCAGCGCGCCGCGCCGCGGATCACCGCGTACTCGGGCTCGCTCGGCTGCCGTACGGGGCGGCCCAGCTCGGCGTGCAGCACCGCACGGGCCGTGGGCAGCCGTGACGCTCCGCCGACCAGCAGCACACCGCCGACGTCGGCGAGGGTGAACCCGGCGCGGGCGACGACCGCGCGGCAGCTCGCGACGAGCCAGCGCAGCGCCGGTTCGGCCAGCCGGTCCAGGACGGCCCGGTTCAGCCGGTACGGCGGGGCGTGCGGGGTCATCCGGTCCACGACCTCGTCGGCCTCGGCCAGCCGGTGCTTGACCGAGCGGACGAACTACGCTGCCGCGAACCGGGCGTGCAGGCCGGTGTCGCCGCCGGACTGCAGCGCCGGGGCGAGCCAGTCGTGCAGCGCCGCCCGCAGGTCGTCGACGAGCAGCCGGTCGAAGTCCTGGCCGCTGCCCGAGGTCTCGTGGGCGAGCACGTCGGGACGCTCGCCGTGCACCCGGGCCAGCGTCACCGTCCACGACGCGCCCAGGTCGCAGACCAGCACCAGGGCGCCGTCCGGCTGGTCGCCGTGGGTGTAGGGGTCCATGACCGCGGCGGTGGCGTCGGCGACCAGTTCCACGTCCGGGAAGCCGGCGTCGCCGGCCAGCGCGATCAGGGCGCTGCGGCGTACGTCGTGCGCGGAGTAGGCGGCGGGCACGGTCAGCGCCAGCCGGTCGACGGTGACGCCGAACCGGCGCTCGGCCTCCTGCCGCACCGTGTGCAGGAAGGCAGCCAGGACCTCCTGACCGGAGGCCTGCCGTTCGCCGAGGCGGACCGGTTCGCCGCTGTCCAGCGACTGCCGCGGCCCGGTGGCGAAGCAGCGGGGCAGCGCCTCGCGCCGGCGCACCGCGGCCGTGCCCACGAGCAGGGTGTCCCCGTCGAGGCAGACCGCCGACGGCCAGCTGAGCGCGCCGGTCACCGGGCAGGGCACGGGATGGACCTGCGCGCCGACGACCAGCGCGGCCGTGGTCTGGTACGTGCCGAAGTCGACAACCAGGAGGTGCTGTGCCATAGCGAGCTCCCGAGTTTTCCTCGAAGCGGCCCGGACTGACGCCGTCGTCTGCCGCGTTGATGGTCGCCGATGCTAGCGACCGCCTGTTGCATGCGGGTTAACCGTCCGCGGGTGGGCGACCGGAGCCGGTCAGGCCACCAGGAATTCGAGCTGTTCGAGGGCTTGACCGAACCAGGCCGCCGCCTCGGGGTCGGTGGTGGCCAGGAACGCCGCCTCCAGCCGGTGCGCGGGAACGCCCGTACGCAACCACTCGCCGACCTCGTGGTGATAGCGGTCGTCGCGGGAGAAGGTCCAGCCGAAGGCCTCGATGAACCAGGCCAGGTGCATCGTCGCGGTCTCGCCGGGCTCGCTCGCCCAGACCGTGAGGTAAGGCTCGACGGTGTGCCCGTTCTCGGCGGCGCCCCGGAGCACGGCGTCGACGCTGAGGGCCGAGCCGCGGTCGGTGAGGATCTGCCGGATCAGCGCCGTCAGATATGCCTCGACGGCCGCGAGCTCGTCGGCTCCCCAGATCGACCCGTGGTACCGGACGTTGCTGAGGGTCTTGGTCAGCAGGTGGTCGTCGGGCTGCTCGCCGGTCGCGAACAGCTCCAGGATGCGGGGCAGGAAGTGCCGTAGATCCGCCTCGTCACCCCAGGTGGACAGCAGCTTGAAGGTGAACCGCTGCAGATCGGCCGCGGTCAGCCGGCGCAGCGGCGTCCGCTGCAGGACCAGGGCCTCCTCGTCGCTCACACAGTGACCGCAGTAGCCGATCCGCTCAGCGCGCGGGTGCCGGGCGAACACGGTGTAGAGATGCTCCACGGCTGCCTGCAGATCGGGGTGCATGCCGCGATGCTAGGCGAACCCGGAGCGCGTCTTCGCATGCTTTTCCTTCCTCTCCTTCAGCGGGTTTTGCCCCAGGGTTTGTAGGTGGAGAGGACTGTGGCGACGGTGAGGACGATGACGGAGGCGATGGAGCCGTCGAGGACCTGCTGGGCGGGGTCGGTGAGCAGGCCGGCGCGGGCGGCGTCGACGGCGTCGACGAGGGCGGGGTGGCGGGTGAGCATCGGCACGACGAGCACGGCGATGTTCAGCACGAGTTTGACGGCGACCCACCAGTGCCGCAGCAGGCCCCAGTGGCTGCCCAGGCCTAGGATCACGCCGGTGACCAGGGCGGCCAGGCCCAACGGCAGCATCGCGGCGGTGTCGAAGGAAAGCATCAGGGCGTACGTCGTGGCGCGGGTGGCCGGGTCGTCGGCGGCCTGCGCGGTCAGGGCCATGACGAGCAGCGCGTAGGCGACGCCGAGCCAGCCGACCGAGGTGACGATGTGCGCGGTGAGCAGGAAGCGGCGGGCGTTGCGGGGCAGCCGCGGCGGGCCGGGCCGGGTGCGCGGCGTGCGCCGGGTGGGGGTGTCGACGGCGGTCATGGGGCTTCTCCTGTCCAGCCGGGCCGGACCAGGCCCGATTCGTACGCTTCGACGACCAGGTGGGCGCGGTCGCGCGCGCCGAGTTTGACCATGGCCCGGCTGACGTGGGTCTTGGCGGTGGCGGGGCTGACGAACAGCCGCTCGCCGATCTCGTCGTTGGACAGCCCGGCGGCGACCAGGGCCATCACCTCGCGTTCCCGGTCGGTGAGCGCGTCCAGCGCGGCGAGCCGGGCGGAGTCCTTGGGCCGCCGCGAACGCTGGGCGTACTCGGCGATGAGCCGCCGGGTGACGCCGGGTGACAGCAGCGCGTCGCCGCGGGCGACCACCCGCACGGCCTGGATCAGGTCGGCGGGTTCGGTGTCCTTGACCAGGAAGCCGCTGGCCCCGTCGCGCAGCGCGTCGAACACGTACTCGTCGAGGTCGAACGTGGTCAGGATGACGACCTTCACCTCGGTCAGGGCCGGGTCGGCGGCGATGCGGCGGGTGGCCTCGATGCCGTCCAGGCGCGGCATGCGGATGTCCATGAGCACGACGTCGGGGCGCAGCGCGGCGGTCTGGCGCACCGCGTCCTCGCCGTCGGCGGCCTCGCCCACGACGGTGATGTCGTCCTGCGCGGACAGCAGCGCCCGGAATCCGGCGCGGACCAGTGCCTGGTCGTCCACCAGCAACACGTTGATCATGGGGTTCCTCCGGTGGGCAGGACCGCGCAGACGGTGAAGCCGCCCTCGGGGCGCGGTCCGATCGCGACCGTGCCGCCCAGCGAGGCGACCCGCTCGCGGATGCCGGACAGGCCGTTGCCGTCGGCGGTCTCGCCGCCGCGGCCCCGGTCGGTGACGTCGAGGACCAGTTCGTCGGTGTCGTAGCCGATGCTCACCTGGGCGCTGTCGACGCCGGCGTGGCGGTGCACGTTGGTCAGCGACTCCTGCACGATCCGGTAGGCGGCCAGGTCCACCGGCGTGGGCAGCTCCCGGGGCGTGCCGGTGACCCGCACGTCGACCCGCAGTCCGGCCCCGGCGAACCGGGCGACCAGCTCGTCGAGCCGGTCGATGCTCGGCGCGGGGCTGCGCGGGGCCTGCTCGTCGACGGCGCGCAGCACGCCGAGGGTGGCGCGCAGTTCGCGCAGGGTGTCCCGGCTGGCCGTCTTGATCGCGGCCAGCGCGGTGCGGGCCTGCTCCGGATCGTCGTCGAGCAGGTGCAACGCCACACCCGCCTGCACGTTGATCAGGGAGATGTGGTGGGCGACGACGTCGTGCACCTCGCGGGCCATGCGCAGCCGCTCGTCGCCGATGCGGCGGCGGCGCTGCTCGATGATCCGGTCCCGGTTGGCGGCGACGACCTGCGCGATCAGCAGTACGCCGACCAGCACCGCCCCGGCCACCACACCGCGCCACGGCAGCGCGTGGTTCGTCCAGCCGAGGAACACGAACACGAGCCAGCCGGCGGCGGCGGTGCTCCAGGCGGCGACCCGGTGGCCGAGCACCACGGCTCCGACCAGCGTGAACAGGAAAGCGAGGAAGAACGGCCCCGGCGGGTAACCGATCGCGACGTACGCGCCGGTCAGCGCGGCCACCGCGGCCAGTGCGGCGACCATGTGCACCCGCCACAGCCACATCGCCGCCGCCGAGCCCACCAGCAGCGCGTACCCGAGCCAGTTCAGCGGCCGGAAGTCGACGTCGATCTCTGTGGCGGCCACCCGGCTCGCGAACGTCACCCCGACCACCTGGATGAAGGCGATGAGCAGCGGAAACAGCCACCGTCGGCGGCGCGGGTAGTCGTGATCCCAGGTCATGCCCCCACGCTAGGCCCGCCGCCGCCGTCCTGTCGTCGCACACCGGGAGTGCTCGGGGCTACTCCGCCGGGAGTAGTCGGGCGGGTGGGACGTCAGCGGCGCGGCTGCCCGCTCCGGCTGCCTCGACCGCGGAACCGTTCGATCACCGCACCCGCCATCATCGCGCCGCCGACCGACGAGAGCGCGACGAACGCGGTACGCGGTGCCCACAGCACTCCGCCTGCCAGGACGGCGATCGCGGCGGCCAGGGTCCCGATCGTGGCAGCCGTTCCGGTCGCCACGGCGGGCGCGGTCGGCGGCGGCGTCACCAGCCCGTTGCGGATCAGGGCGTACGTGCGCAGCCCGTGGACGAGGTGGGCGGGCGCCCGGCCGTGGCGGACGAGGAAACGCGCGTCCAACGGTCCGGTGGCGGGGTCGTCCTCGCCCGGCCAGCCGTAGTCCATGGCGCGGAGCAGTTCCGCCCGGCCGACCTGCCGACATCCCGCCGCCTTGGCGGTCCTGCGGCGGCGGGCGTAGGCGTCCAGTTCGGCGAGCCACGCGTCGCGGCTCAGTGCCAGGGTGGCCAGCGCGGCGAGCATCGCGTCCGGTGTCCGGAGGTCACCATGGCGGTCGGCGAGAAATGCCAGGGTGCGCCCGTAGCCGAGCGGGGCGTAGACGGTAACGCACCTGCGGAACGCCGCCGCACGTCGCGACGCCGGGAGCGACGCGTCGCGCACCTGCCGGGCCGCCGTGGAAAAACTCACCCGGGGACCTTAGCCGGGCCTTCGAGACCCGGCACGGTATTTGCCGGTGGGGCGGTCGCGGTCAGGCGTTGATCGGGCGGGTGGCGGTGGACAGGCCGGCCAGCACGGCCATCGCCTGGTCGGCGTCGGCGCAGCCGACGAACAGGTGGTCGTGGAAGTAGCCGGCCACCACGTTGCAGCTGATGCCGACGTCGGCCAGGGCGCCGGAGACGGCCGCGGTGAGCCCGACGGCGTCCAGCGCCGAGTGCACCCGCAGCGTGATCCACGCGGCCACGAAGTCGTACGGCAGCCCTGCCGCGTCGGCCTCGGCGCGCATCACCACCAGCGTGGTGCCCTCCGGCTCGGCGACCATGACGACCGGGTGCACGCCCGGCGGCACCGCGCCGGTGACCGTGGTGAAGACGTACTCGTACGGGTGGCGCTGGGGCTGCAGCCCGTGCAGCAGCGCACCGAGGTCGCGTTCTCCGGTCACGCCACACATGATGTCAGCTTCGCGGGTCATCTCGGGGCACCTCACTCCGAGCGGTGATTCGGTCCGGGACCGGGCGGTGTCACGCCACGGTCACCAGGACGCTCTGCCAGCCCGACGCCCCGTCGGGGAACGGATCGGCCCGCTGCTCGGTCTGCAGGGCCCCGGTGCCGTCGACGGCGCGTACCCGCAGCGTGTGGCTGCCGGCGGTGGCGGCCGGCCAGTTCCAGGTCCACTGGACCCAGGTGTCGGCGGACGGCACCGGCAGCAGCGTGGCCTGCTGCCACGGCGCGTCGTCGACCTGGACCTCGACCGCGCTGATGCCGCGGTGCTGCGCCCAGGCGACCCCGGCCACGGGCACCGTGCCCGCCGCGAGCCGGGCGAACGCCTTGGGCCGGTCGATGCGCGAGGCGGTCTTGACCGGGCCCATCGCGGCCCAGCCGCGCTGCACCCAGTACGCGTCGAAGCTGCTGAAGGTGGCCAGCTCCAATGAGGTGATCCACTTGGCGGCGCCGACGTAGCCGTACAGGCCGGGGGTGAGCATGCGCACCGGGAAGCCGTGCTCGGGCGGCAGGGGTCGGCCGTTCATGCCCAGCGCCAGCATCGCGTCACGGCCGTCGAGCACGGTGGCGACGGGGGTGCCGATGGTGATGCCGTCCGCGCCGCGGGCGACGATCTGGTCCGCGCCGGCCTGCACGCCCGCGGCCCGCAGCAGCGGCGCGAGCGGCACGCCGAGCCAGCGCGCGTTGCCGACGTACGGCCCGCCGACCTCGTTGGACACACAGTTGAGCGTGATGTCGCGTTCGATGAGCTGCTGCTTGAGCAGGTCGTCGAAGGTCAGCTCGGTAGGCCGGTCGACCATGCCGGTGATCTGCAGGGTCCACTGGCGCGGGTCGACGCGCGGCACGGTCAGCGCGATGTCGACGCGGTAGAAGTCCTGGTTGGGCGTGTAGAAGCCGGGCGTCTTCTCCGGCGGCGGCCCGGGGTCGGCGGGAGCGGGCAGCGTGATCGCCTCGCGGGCCTCGTCGGCGGCCTGCTCCCCGGTGCGCCGGATGATCGCGGCGAGTCCGCCCGCGAGCGCGGTGCCGAGCGCGACCAGACCGGCCGCGATCAGGAACGTGCGCCGTCCGGCGCGGCCGGTGCCGGCGGTCTGCTCAGCGGGGCGGGGCTCCGCGGCCGGGGACGCGGGGGCGGTCTTCGGGGCCAGCCAGGCCAGCAGTCCGGCGGAGACGGCTCCGGCGAGCAGGGCGGGCAGGGCGTCGAGCGGGCGCGCGGTGGGGCGGGTCAGCGCGGCGGTCGCGCCGACGAGGCCGAGGGCGCCGATGGCCAGCAGCGCCGCGGTGCGGTGGTGGACCGCGAGCACGCCGACGGCGGCGGCCAGGAGCGCGAGCACGACCAGGATGGTGCCGATGAGCAGAGGCTTGTCGTACGTGCCGAACGTCGCGACCGCGTACTCCTTCACCGGCGTCGGCGTGGCGTCGATGACGGTGCCGCCGATGGCGACCAGCGGCGAGGACTCGGGCCGCAGCAGCGAGGCGACGAGTTCCCCGGCGGCGATGCCGCCCGCGGCGGCGAGCAGCCCGCTCAGCGCGGGACGGATGAGCTGTCGCATGGGAGTCCTCCTCAGGAAGTCAGGAAGGGCGCCTCGCGTGCGCGAAGCGGTGAGGCTCGTGCCGCCGGGCGCCCTTCCTGCCCGTCCGTCAGGACGGAGGCATGAGCACGCTGTCGACGAGGTAGACCACGCCGTTGCGGGTCTGGATGTTGCCGCAGACGATCATCGCGGTGTCGTTGACCTTGAACTCGGTGCCGCTGCCGGTGACGGTGATGTCCTGGCCTTCCAGGGTCTTGTGGGTGCCGGCGAGCGCGTCGGGCGCGGTCTTGCCGTCCACGACGTGGTAGGCGAGCACCTTCTTGAGCAGTTCCTTGTCGGCGAGCACCTTGTCCAGATCGGCCTTCGGGATCTTGGCGAAGGCCTCGTTGGTGGGCGCGAAGACGGTGACGGCCTCGGCGTTGTTGAGCGTGTCGGCCAGCTCGCCGGCCTGGATCGCGGCGGCCAGCGTGGACAGCTGCGGGTTGGCCGCGGCCGCGGTGGCCACCGGCTGCTTTGCCATCATCTCCAGGCTGCCCGGGTTGGCCGGGTCCTTGGGGATGGTGGCGCAGGCCGGCCCGAACTCGCCGCCCGCGGTGCCGGGCATGGACGGCAGCGCCGTCGGCACGGTGGTGGGCACGGTGGTCGGCAGGCCTGTCGGCTGCGTGGTGGCCGCCGTGTTCTCGCCCCCGCAGGCGCTGAGCGCCAGCGAGAGCGAGAACGCGGCGACGGCCGCGAGCGCGGTGAGCTTCCTCTTGCCGTACATGACGGTGGTTCCTTTCCTCCGGTGAAAACCTCCACCGGTGATTCGACACTGAATCCGTCATGGTTTGGAGCGATTAGCGCGATTTTTGCCTGTTTTTTTCTATTTCATGGGGATCTCAGCGATGATGGGCAGTGTGGGACTGGCCGAGCCACCGGCCGGTTCCACCGTCAGGCCCATCGCGTCAGCGGCGTTGACACCGCTGACCAGGTGCGTGGCGGTGCCCTGCCCCGCGGCGAGCACCCCGGCCGAGTGCGGCGTCGTGCCCTCCATCAGCCAGAACTGGTACGACTTCTGTTCCCCGGGCGAGTGCGTCGCCAGCAGGATCACGGCGGCGTCCTGGCTCGGCGAGGCCACCACGGTGACCTTGCCGCCACCGGCGACGTTCGAGGTGCGCACCGTCGCGTCCTGCGCGGTCAGCACCGCCTGCGTACGCGCAAGTTCCTGCTGCGCCGCCTGGGCCACGGCCCGCTCGTCGCGCAGCCGCTGCTCCTGCACCGCGAACGTCGTCCCGCCGACCAGCGCCGCGACGAGCAGGCACGCCGCCGCCGTCAGCGCCGCGGGATGCCGCCACCAGCGGGTCGGCTCGCGCCTGGCGCGCACCGGCCGGGCCGGCGGGATCTGCCGGGTACGCCGCACCGCGGCCAGCACGTTGTCCCGCATGGCCGGCGGCGGGACCGACCACGCGTCGTCGGCCAGCCGCGCCACGGTCTCGTTCAGCTCGGCCACCTCGGCCGCGCACGTCTCGCACCCGCGCAGATGCTGGATGAACGTCTCGCGCTCGGCCTCGTCCAGCGCGTGCAGCACGTACGGACCGGCCAAGGAGTGAATCTCGCTCATGCCGCCACCTCCACGCCGAGGCAGTCGCGCAGCCGGATCAGGCCGTCGCGCATGCGGGTCTTCACGGTGGGCAGGCCCGCGCCCAGCAACTGGGCGACCTGCTGATAGGTGTAACCGCCGTAATAGGCCAGGGTGATCGCCTCGCGCTGCAGGTCGGTCAGGGTCTTGATGCACCGGCGCACCTGCTGGCGCTGCAGCCGGGCGGTGGCCTGCTCGACCACCTCGTCGGCGGGCGTCTGCGTCGCCTCCGGCGCCATGCGCTGCACCCGGTCCAGCGCCGCCTGCTCGGAACGCACCCGGTCCACGGCCCGGCGGTGGGTGATGGTGAAGACCCAGGCGGTGGCCGAGCCGCGCGCGGGGTCGAAGCGGCTCGCGGTGCGCCACACCTCGACCAGCGCCTCCTGCGCGACCTCCTCGGCCTGCGCCGGATCGCGCACGACGCGACGAGCCAGGCCGTAGACGCGCGGGGCGACCAGCTCGTACAGCCTGGTGAAGGCGGCCTCGTCGCCGCGGGCCACGGCCCGCAGCAGGGTTTCGGCGTCCGCGGGCGCGGCCGGCTCCGGCACGCTGGCCAGGCGGTCGGGCCGTTGGTACGGCTGTTCGTCACCGTTCACAGTTCAGCCTCTCCGGCGTGGATCTGTTCACCCGTCACTTGTGTATCACCGACGATTCGGCGCCGAGGCCCCCGCGGATGGGTCCGATCTCGTCCATCACCTACACCGATCATCTCGCTCCCGCTGTCGCCGGCGCGACAGACCGGCGTCGATCGGGTGATCCGTCTCTCAGGGGAGCGCGTCTGAGCAGGTCGGCTGCGTATGGTCAGGAAACGAAACCGTTCCGTTTCGCATCTCCCTTCCCCCGGAGCCTGTCATGAGCCGTGCCCGCGTGCCTGCCGGAGCGCCCCTGTGCGCCGCCGTGCGCGAGCTGCTGCGCGAGGTCGGCTACGACAAGATGACCATGGACGCGATCGCGGCCCGCGCCCACATGAGCAAGGCGACCCTGTACCGGCACTGGCCCGGCAAGCCCGACCTGGTCGCCCAGGTGCTGCGCCAGCAGCAGACCGAGGACGTCGCCCCGGACGACACCGGCACCCTGCGCGGCGACCTGATCGAGCTGCTCGCCGCCGCGGCCCGCTGCGTCGTCGACGAGGGCCCGCTGATCCACGCGCTGTCGTTCGAGATGCAGTCGAACCCCGAGCTCGCCGGAATCGTGCGCGGCCAGGTGTACCCGGAGATCCACCGGCACACCGAGGCGCTGCTGGAACGGGCCGTGCAGCGCGGCGAGATCAAGCCGCAGCCCTACGACAGCCTCTTCCCCGACCTCGTCACCGCGCAGCTGATGGCGAGGCACCTCGGACACGGCCGGCCGCTCGACGACGAGTACCTGGCCCGGGTCTGCGACGAGATCCTCCTGCCCGTCCTGGCCCGCTGAAACACCCTCCTGCGAAAGGCACCACCATGACGACCACGGTCTCCCGACCAGAGGCTGCGGAACCCTCCGCCGCCGCCCCGAACCCCCGGCGCTGGCTGGCGCTGACGATCATCGCGATCGCGCAGCTCATGGTGGTGCTCGACGCGACCATCGTGAACATCGCGCTGCCCGCCATGCAGGGCGACCTGGGCATCACCGACGCCGAGCGGCAGTGGGTGCTCACCGCGTACACCCTGACCTTCGGTGGTCTGCTGCTGCTCGGCGGCCGCATCGCCGACTACTGGGGCCGTAAGCGCACCTTCATCGCCGGTGCGATCGGCTTCGCGGCCGCGTCCGCCCTCGGCGGCCTGGCCTGGGACGGCCTGAGCCTGTTCGCCGCGCGCGGCCTGCAGGGCGCGTTCGGCGCGCTGCTCGCCCCGGCCGGTCTGGCCCTGCTGACGGTGCTGTTCACCGACGCCAAGGAGCGCGCCAAGGCGTTCGCCGTGTACGGCGCCATCGCCGGCGGCGGCGCGGCGGTCGGCCTGCTGCTGGGCGGTGTGCTCACCGAGTACGCCGACTGGCGCTGGTGCCTGCTGGTCAACATCCCGATCGCGGTCATCGCCATCGCGGCGGCGATCCCGTTCGTGCCCGAGAGCAAGGCCGAGGGCAACACCCGCTACGACATCCCCGGCGCGATCGTGGTCACCCTCGGCCTGATCTCCCTGGTGTACGGCCTGACCAAGGCCGCCGAGCCCGAGCACGGCTGGGACTCCCCGCAGGCGCTGGCCTACATGATCGGCGGCGCGGTGCTGCTGGTCGTGTTCGTGGTCATCCAGAAGTTCTCGAAGAACCCGCTGCTGCCGCTGCGCATCCTGCTCGACCGCAACCGCGGCGGCGCTTACCTGTCCAGCACCCTGACCGGTGCCGGCCTGATGGGCGCGTTCTTCTTCCTGACCTTCTACTTCCAGGGCGTGCTCGGCTACACCCCGATCGAGGCCGGTCTGGCCTCGCTGCCGATCTCGGCGGGCGTGTTCATCTCGGCGGGTGTCGCCAGCCAGCTGCTGCCCAAGCTGGGCGCGAAGCCGCTGATGATCGCCGGTGCGGTGCTGGCCGCGGGTTCGATGCTGTTCCTCACCCAGATCGGCGTGACCACGTCGTACACCACGCACGTGCTGCCGGGCGCGATCGTGCTGGGTCTGGGCCTGGGCTTCACGTTCGTGCCGCTGTCCAGCCTGGCGCTGGTCGGCGTGCCGCAGCACGACGCCGGTGCGGCCAGCGCGACGCTGAACGCCACCCAGCAGGTGGGCGGCTCGCTGGGCGCGGCGCTGCTGAGCACCTTCGCGCTCAACGCGACCACGGACTACGCGGCCGAGCACCTCAAGCCGGGCATGGACCCGCAGACGGCGGGCTTCGTGCAGGCCGAGGCAGCGGTGCACGGGTTCGCGACGGCGTTCGCGTGGGGCGGCGGGCTGCTGGTGGTGTCCGCGATCGTGATCACGGTCCTGATCAAGGTGCGCAAGTCCGACCTCCCGACGGAGGGCGCGGTCCACGTCGGCTGACGCCACGCGTCTCGCTTGCCATAATCGTCGGCCTATCTCATCGAATCCGAGCCGCGGATTTTCGACGAGATAGGCCGACGTCTGTGTATGGGGGCGCGTCAGGCGCCCTTGGGTGGCTTCGTGGAGCAGCCGTTCTTGCGTTCCCAGGCCTGGATCTCGGTGACCGGGGACTTGGCGGTGCCCTTGCGCCACGCGTCGAGGTAGCGCCACGGCCAGATCACGCCGCGGCGGATCCACCAGTCGCCGGTGCTCGCGCACGCCGGGGACATGCCGAAGTGCAGGTGGCAGGCGCTGGCCAGGCCGGTGCGGCCGACCTTGCCGAGCGGCTGGCCCGCCTTGACGCGTACCCCCGCTTTGATCTTCGCGTCGATCGCGGAGAAGTGCGAGCCGTAGTAGCGCACGCCGTCGTCGCCGAGCAGGGACACCGACTTGCCGCCGCGCAGCGCGCCGTCGTCGGTCTTCGGGTCGTAGAGGTCCACTGGCGCGGTCTCCAGCACGACACCGTCGATGACCGCCACGACGGTCGCCCCGCACGGGGCCATCACGTCCGTGGCCTGGTAGTCGTGGTGCGTACGCCCGTAGGAGCTCTTGCCGAGCACGGGGAACACGTGGCGGACCGTCGTCGCCGAGGGTGAGGCGGCGGGGGAGGGCGTGGGCGAGGTCGCCGGGGCGGTGCTCGGCACGGTCGACGGCGCGGCCGCCGGCACGAAGGCAGGCCCGGACACGGGTTCGGAGCAGGCGGCGAGGGTGAGCGCGGTCGCCAAGCCGGCCGCGACGAGGTGGAGACGCACCCGCCGACCCTACTCCGGCGGGCGGCCAGGCCGTGGACGTAGCCCGGACGCGATGGTGCCTCCGTCGCGGTGCAAGACGTGTCCGCATTTTACGTATAAGTCAGCTTTGTCCATAGGGGAGAGTAGGATAAATTCGCATGTGTTAATTTCCGAACCAGGTTGGCCTTCAACACGGGGAGGAAGAGTGCAATCGAACAGTTCCGCACGCCGGCGGACAAGGCTGAGGCGGCTCGCACAGGGGCGTACGTTCCGAGGGCGGGCGTCCTGCGCAAGTCCGGGCTGGTCTCGCCGAACGGCTACGGCGAGGCTGAGGGCGACTGCGGAGTGTCGTGGGTGTCGCTTATCGCCAAGGGCGATAAGCGGGCCCTGCTCACCACGGGCATGAGCCTGGAGCCCGACTCCGGTGGTCCCTGGGACATCCACTGGACCGTGGACATCAACGACACGGCAGGCAACTCAAGCCAGTACTACGACGAGTACGACGGGTTGATGTCCGGGTTCGGCTGGTCGGGGTACGCGCGGACGTTGAACCTGGCAAAGGGCTGGGCGGCTGCGACGGTCACCTGGGGCAGCTACGCGCTCACGGGCGCCGGCTGGCTCTGCTTCTCGTACTCGCCCACCACGTCGACGACCATCACCTAGGCCACCACCGGCTGAGGGATGCCGGGCCGACGGCAGGCGTCCCTCAGCCGTCCGCCCGCGTCACACTGGACAGCGGCGACACGTCAGGCAGGAGGCGACCGTGAGAATCGTTCCGTCAGGCGAAGAACCCGATCACGTCGCGCGTCATCAGGAGCGTGTTCTCGTCAAGCTCGCTGACAGCGGACTCCCGCTCCTGGTGCTGGACGATCCGGAACTGCTCACCGAGGGACGGCTCGCGGGGTTCGAACGCTCGGATGACCGGATCACCTGCGTCCGCGTCGTCTACGGGGATCGGCTGGCGGACGAACCCTGGGTGAGCGTGGAGACCGCCCGCTGGGCGGGCACCCGGGTCGAGGCCGGGCCCCTGCGGTCGGTGGTCGAGCACGGCTTGCGGGCGTACGGGGAACGTTTCTCCGCTGTCGACTGGACCGAGGCGGAAACCACCGTTCTCGTCGACGGCCGGCCGCTGCCCGGGCGGATCGTGCGCGCCGGCAGCCGATGGTGGGCGGCGCGCTGCGCGGATGACGATGTCGAGATCACCGTGCTGGCGCTCGACTGGCACCCGGAGGTGCCGCGCGTGCGGACCGTCACCGACATCGCGCTGTTGATGACGCCGTCGCGCACCCGGCCGCCCGCGATGCGGGAGCCAGCGCCGGAGCAGCCCGATGAGGTTCCCGCGAGCCTCAGCGGAGAGCCGCATCGCGCCCTGGTGGAGATCGCGCTGCGGATGGGGCGAGACCGCGCGCGGTGGATGGACGACGGGGGCCCGGGGCCGCAGTTGCCGACCTACTGGCGCGTGCTGTGGCGGAGGGCTGTGCGGCGGCAGATGGCGCTGGCCGACCAGCCCGAGCCGACGGCAGACCGGGCGGTCAGCGCCATCCTGGCCCAGCTGGCGAGCCTGCAGGACCGGGCCGGGTGGTTCCGTGATGACGCGGAACTGCGGGAGCGGGCGATCGCCGAATCGCTGCTGTTCGGCACGGGACTCGGCGAGAGCGTGCCCAGTGCCGCCGCCCAGCGTGCTTGGCTGCACCGGGAGGAGACCATCCGTCGGACGGAGCTGCCGGTCGAGGTCCGCGCCTCCGCCGAAGATGCCTGGTTCGCGGCCTGGTCGGCGTGGGCCGCAGGCCACGTGCCGCCCCCGCCAGCCGTCTGAGTCAGCGCCCGAAAGCCGCAGGTCACGGCCTTGCGATGTTAAGAAGGTGCCCTTCCTCTGCGAATAGCGATAAGAAGGTGCCCTTCCTCAGGGAGTGCGGTCGATGTAGAGGACCACGGTGCCGAAGAGGTGGTCGTGCCAGGCTCGGCGTTTGGAGTCTGTCAGGATGCCGATCATGCCGATGAGCCAGAGGACGGGGATGGCGAGGCCGACGAAGGCGCGGAGGAAGGCGCGGCACAGGCCCACGTGGCGGCCGTCGGTGCGGCGGACGACGGTGCCGAACAGCAGGGAGCCCAGCGTCTGGCCGGTCATCCACCAGCAGGCGGTGAAGTAGACGATCGGCAGCACCGCGGCGACCACCGCCGAGGCCGCCTTGAGCCAGCCGGGGGCCTGGCCGGCCAGCGCCGACCAGACCGCGGGGACGCCGGAGACGGCCAGCGACGAGGCGATCGCGAGCATCCCGGCGTCGATGGCCAGCCCGGAGACCCGGGAGACCATGCCTGCGTACGGTGGATGGTGACCAGCCGCGGTCACCGCTCACCGTTCGTGTGGTGGCGGTGGAACACCCGCCGGAACGAGGACTCGATCCGGTCGTCGGCGGTCGCGGAGGTCTCGCGCAGCTCGTCGGTGGCGCTGGCGAGCACGCCGCGGCTCTGCTCGGTGATCAGCTCCTGGAGCCGGGGGTCACGGGTCATGTCGTCGATGACGACGGGGATGACCTTGCGCCTGATCTCGGGGATGGCGCCCTCGACCAGCCGCGGCACCACGCTGTTGATCAGGTATGGCATCAGGTTGTCCACCATGCGCGGCACGATCGACTTCTCGACCCAGGTCAGGCTCTCGTCGACGGTGTCGCGCAGCGCGACGGCCGCGGCGGCGCGGCTGGAGACCAGGGTGTCGCGTCCGCGCAGACCGGCGGCGGTGACGACGTCGCGGGCGGTGTCGATCGGGGAGTTCGCCGGCAGCGCGGCGCGGGTGGCCCCGGCGAGCTTGCGGGCCTGACTGCGGGTGGCCTCGCCGACCCGGGCTCCGGTGCGTCTGGCGAGGTCGTAGCTCTGCTGGGTGAGGCCGACGGCGATGGCGACCGGTGAGCGGGCGTCGGCGGGCGAGGGCTCGACGCCGCTGGTGAGCAGGTCTTCGATGCGGGCCTGTTCGGCCGGGTCGACCGGGCCGGTGAGCCTGCGGAGTCGTTCGGCGACGAGCATCGCGGCGCCGAGAGCGAGGCCCGGCACGCCATGCCGCGCCCTCGCGGGTTCGGTCATAACATGAATTTACTCCAGACCACCACATAGCGGGGCTAATGCGGAGCTAATTCCGGCCGGTAGCCCTGACCCATGCCGCTCAAGATCGCTCGACTTGCCCGGCACATGGGCGAAACCGCGCTCAAGATACGCACAGGTGCCCGGCAAGTCGAACGATCAGGCGCGACGGCGCGGACGGATGAGAAACGCCCGGACGGGGCGGCCCGTTTCCGGGCGTACGCCGGTTTACAGCGGTGGAGCGGGCCGCGGCGGCCCGCCGGATCGCTGGAGGCGGCCCTTGTCCCGGTTCTTCGACGGCGTCTGGTCGTGGCTGGTGGCCGCGGCCGCTGAGACCTCGTGGCGCGAGCTGATGCCGCTGGGCCTGGCCGGCGCGTTCGTATGGGGGCTGTGGTTCTACCGGGTGCTGCTGTCCCGGCTGGACCGGCCGGTCCTCAACGACTACCGCACGTCGGTGTCGGTGGTGGTGCCGTCCTACCGCGAGGACCCGGACATCCTGCTGGAGTGCCTGCACAGCTGGCTCGCCCAGAACCCCGACGAGGTCGTGCTCGTGCCCGACGTCGGCGACACCGAGGTGCTGCGGCGGCTGGCCGCTGTCGACGACCCGCGCCTGCGGGTGCTGCCGTTCACGCACCGGGGCAAGCGCTCGGCGCTGGGCGTCGGCATCCGCGCCGCCCGCGGCGAGCTCGTCGTGCTGGTCGACTCCGACACGCGCTGGCAGCGCGGGCTGCTGGCAGCGGTGCAGATGCCGTTCGCCGACCCGGCCGTCGGCGGCGTCGGCACCCAGCAGAACGTGCACCAGCGCACCACCAGCGTCTGGCGGCGCGTCGCGGACTGGCTTGTCAACCTGCGCTACTACGACTACGTGCCGGCGATGGGCCGGGCCGGGGCGGTGGCCTGCCTGTCGGGACGCACCGCGGCGTACCGGCGCTCGGTGGTCCTGCCGGTGCTCGACCACCTGGAGAACGAGTTCTTCCTCGGCCGGCGCTGCGTGGCCGGGGACGACGGCAGGCTGACCTGGCTGGTGCTGGCCTCGGGCTACCGCACCGTGCACCAGTCCTCGGCGCGGGCGATGTCGATGTTCCCGTCGACGCTGCGGGCGTTCGTCAAGCAGCGGGTGCGGTGGAGCCGCAACTCCTACCGCTGCTACCTGACCGCGCTGTGGAAGGGCTGGCTGTGGCGGACCCCGCTGGTCACGAAGATCACCGTGCTGCAGATCCTGCTGACCCCGGTCACCATGGGCATGGCCCTGGGCTACCTGCTGCTGTCCCGGCTGGAGCTGAGCCCGCGCGGGGCGGTGGTGGTGCTGTTCTGGCTGCTGGCCGGGCGCGGCATCCGCGGCTGGTCGCACCTGCGCCGCCATCCCCGGGAACTGCTGATGCTGCCGCTGATCGCGGCGGTGGTCATCGGGATCTCGCTGCCGATCAAGCTGTACGCGTTCGCGACCATGAACCGGCAGGGCTGGCTGACCCGCGGCGCGGACCGCATCGGCGGCGACGGCCAGGGCGCGAGCACCCTGTCGGCGCCCACCCCCGCCCGGCGTCGGGCTGTGGCCGTCTCGTCGGAGATCGCGTGAACCGGCCCTGGGCAGCCGCGCCCTTTCGGCGGGTCGGGTCCGTGCTCGTCCGTGCCGCCGCCGCCACCGCCGTCCTGCTCGCCGCCACGGCAGGCGCGTCCGCCATGCCCGCGGCCGCGGCCCGACCCGCGGCCCATCGCGCCGCCGCCGCCGAAGCCGCGCCGGCCGATGCCGAGCGGCAGGCCGCGCTGGTGGCCGCCGAGGACCGGTGGCTCAACCAGGTCCGGGCGGTGACCGCGGTGGCTCCGCTGCGCGACCTGCTCAGCCGCCCGCCGGGCAGCACCACGCAGAGGTGGGACCGGCCCTACCGGCTCGACACCGCCGGTGGCTACACGCTGGTGCTGACCGCGCGCACGGCCGCGTACACGGTCGACGACCTGCTGCGGCTCGCGCCGCAGACGTTCGTCCGGCAGCAGCAGGGCGCCTACCTGCTGACCGAGAACATCTACATCAACTCCGGGGCGCGGCTGAAGCTGGCCCACCCCGGCGGCCTGGAACTGCGCCTGGCCAGCCGCAGCAGCGGGTTCGTGGCGATCGTGTCGTTCGGCGGCGGCCTGACCCTGGAGGGCACCAAGCAGGCGCCGGTACGTGTCACGAGCTGGGATCCGCGGACCGGCAAACCCGACACCGACGTCCGCGACGGCCGGGCCTACCTGCGGGCGATCGGCGGCAACTTCGCGATGAGCCATGCCCGCGCCGCCCACCTCGGGTTCTGGAGCGGCCGCACCGGCGGGGTCAGCCTGACCGGCACCGACCGGCCCGACACCGGCGCGGTCGAGGGCCCGTCGGCGGCGACGCCCGGCCGCATCCTGCCCGGCGAGGTGCGGGTGCTGTCCGGGGGCCGGGTCGCCAGCCCGGACAGCCGCTTCACCGTGCCGAGCCTGTCCTACGTGTCCGGGACCATCAGCGACAGCGAGTTCGTCGGCAACGCGTACGGGCTGTTCGTGTCCAGCGCCGACGGCATAAAGATCACCGATACGAAGGTGCGCGACAGCATGCAGCACGGCGTCGTGCTGCACCGCTTCGCCACCAACGCGGTCATCGAACGGACCGTGTCCCAGCACAACGGCGGCGACGGCTTCCTGCTCTCGCGCGCCACGCAGCAGGTCCGGATCACCAACACGACCGCCGAACGCAACGGCGGCAACGGGTTCACCCTCAGCGGCCGGCCGCTGGCCGACGGCCCTTCGGCGTCGGGGCAGTCGACCGCCAGCTACGGCGCGAACACCGTCTCGCACAGCACCGCCCGCGGCAACGGCCACTACGGCTTCGAGATCCTCGGCGGCCTGTCCGTCAGCATCCAGGAGAACCAGATCGAGGGCGGCGACATGGGCATCGTGGCCCGGCTCGGCGTACGCGACCTGACGCTGACCGCCAACCGGCTCTCCGACCAGCGCCGCCAGGCCATCGCGATCCGCGACGGCGTCGCCGGGGCCCGCGTCAACGGCAACCTCATCGAGAGCACCCAGACCGGGGTGTACGTGCGCGACTCCGTCGCCGAGGTGCGTGGCAACACGATCCACGACGCCAACAGCCACGGCGTCACCTTCGTCGGCGCGGTCGGCGGCTCGGTCGCCGCGGGCAACGCGATCACCGGCATCGGCCCCAGCGCCGTGGACACCGGCCGCGCCGAGGGCAAGCTCACGGTGCGCGACAACCAGACCGACGCGTGGCTGGACACCAGCACGCTCTGGGCGCGGGTGCGCCACTACGCCAGCCCGATGACGCTGCTGTGGACCACGATCCTGCTGCTCATCGTCGTGCTGGCGTTCCGCCGCCGGCGCGAGGACCACGGGCACCCGTACGCGGCGACGAAACCGCTGTTCCCCGGCGAGCCGCCCCCGGCGCGGTCCGGCCCCGGTAGACCCAGCCCGCGCGAGACGGCCCGCGGCCGCGCCCGGGTGGTGATGGCCGAGTGACCGCGCCGACTCCGCGCCGACCGAGTCCCCGGCCCGCGACGCCCCGCCCGGCCCTGCCCGGCGCGGTCCGCCCTCGGGCACGCCACCACGGCTGGGGTCCGATCCTGCCGTTCGCGGCGACGTCCCTGCTGGCGGGGATCGTCGTGCTGGTGCTCATGGCAATGGCCGGCTGCCTGGGACCGGACGTCGGCGCGGCATCCAGTGCCGGCCCGACCCCGGACGTCTCCCGCTCCGGCTCCGCCGCGGCCCCGTCACCGAGCCGAGCCGCAGTGGCCTGCCCGCCCGCCACGGTGACGGTGGCGGACGCGTCGGCGCTGGCCACCGCCCTGGCGCGGGCCAAGCCGGGGGACAGCATCAGGCTCAAGGACGGGGTGTACGCGGGCCGCTTCGCCGCCACCACGTCCGGCACCGCCTCCAAACCCGTGCACCTGTGCGGCGGCCGCGGCGCGGTGCTCGACGGCGGCGGCACCGGCCACGGGTACGGGCTGCACCTCGACGGCGCGGACCACTGGCGGCTGACCGGGTTCACGGTGCGCAACGCGCAGAAGGGCGTCATGCTCGACCGGACCAGCCACGCCGTGCTCACCGGCCTGATCGTGGAGCACATCGGCGACGAGGCGATCCACCTGCGCGCCTTCAGCTCCGACAACCTGGTGCGCGACAGCGTCGTCCGCGACACCGGCCTGCGCCGGGCGAAGTTCGGCGAGGGCGTCTACGTCGGCAGTGCCGAGAGCAACTGGTGCGACGTCACCGCCTGCGAGCCCGACCGCAGCGACCGCAACGTGATCCGCGGCAACCGGATCAGCGGCACCACCGCCGAACCCGTCGACGTCAAGGAGGGCACCACCGGCGGGACCGTCGAGGCCAACACGTTCGACGGCGCGGCCATGACCGGCTCGTACGCCGACTCGTGGGTCGACGTGAAAGGCAACGGCTGGCTGATCAAGGCCAACACCGGCCGGCACTCGCGCGGCGACGGCTTCCAGACCCACCGCGTCGCCGACGGCTGGGGTGATCGCAACGTGTTCACCGCCAACAGCGCCGCCGTCGACGGCCCCGGCTGGGGCTTCCACCTCGTACCCGTCGCCGGCAACGTCGTCGCCTGCGACAACACGGTCACGGGCGCGGCCAAGGGATTCGCCGACACGGCCTGCCGCCGGACATGGTGAGGCCCGGGAGACTGTCCTTCTCCCGGGCCTCGGGGTGCCACCGAATTGCACACACCAGTACGTTTAAGCGAACGGGTCAGTATCAAGACCCCGCGTCTCTACCGTTTGGACTACCGCCCCAGGAAGAGGAGCGGGCCGGGCTCGAACCGGCACCTCGGGGATTTCGCCCGTACGCGGTCGACCTGGTGATCGGTGGCGAATGCTGAGTCTGGAGCGAGAATCTGAGATTGATCGCGGCTGCCTCTGCCAGTTGGGCTACCCCCGCAGGTGGTGCAGGGGGTGGGACTCGAACCCACACTGTCACCGCGTTGTTCAGCTTCGGCTTCAGCTTCAGCTTGCGCTCCTCGCGCACCCCCGCCCTCCGGCGGGGGAGTCTGGTGGTCAGGCGAACAGGTAACCGAAGACGCGGTCGCCGACGTGCTTGTCGACCGCCTCGGCGTTGTTGGCCTCCTCGCGAGCGAACTTGACCGCCTGCTGCAGCTTCTCCACCCGCTCCAGCAGCGTCGACACCCGCTTGGCCGGCAGCGCGCCGGAGAACTTCACCGTGGTCCAGTAACCCACCGCGATGTCCTCGTAGTACACCTCGACCTGCGCCGGGTGCTTCTCGGTCGCCTCGGCCTTGACGTGGTTGCGCGGCACCTTCTTGGTGCGGATGGTGCGCACCGGCTCGGTGGACCAGCAGTCGGCGGAGTCGCTGAACACCCACGACTCGGCGGCGTCGAGCACCGGCAGCTTCTTGACGAAGGTGTGCAGGTCGGTGAGCTGCTTCTCCAGGAACAGCAGGTACGTCACCGGCACGTCGGACAGCAGCACCCGGTCGTCGACGACCACGTCGGCGCGGGCCGTGCAGTTGGTCGCGTCCTTGGTCGCGGTCACGTCGAACAGCCGCGTCAGGGTGGTGCCGATCTGGCGCAGCACGTCCTCGGCGCGGGTCTGCACCTTCGTGGACTCCGGCGGCAGCTGCTCGCCCTCCTCGTCCTTGGCCTGGTACGTCCGCGAGATGCCCGACAGCAGCGCCGGCTTCTGCACGGCGTGGTGGGCCTCGGTCAGGTCCTGGAACGAGCGGCTCTTGATGCCCTTCTCGACCGCGATGATCTGGTTCAGCTTCGCCATCAGTGTTCCTCCCGGCGAGTGACGCTAGACGATCACCCGGTCGAGCGGCAATCGGGATTCCGACCGCGCGAACTCAGTTGATCAAGTACGGTGAACTCCTGGTGGAGTCGGGGGTGGTCGGCCGTGGTGATCGGCTTTGCGATGCTGGCCACCGGGTTCGTCTTCGTCTGCGGCGCCAACGACGGCGCGGCCCTGCTCGCCCTCGCCCTGCGCCAGCGCGAACTGCCCCTCTACGGCGTACTGGCCGTGCTGCTCGCCGCGATCATCGCCGGTCCCGCGCTGTTCGGCCTCGCCGTCGCGCACACCTTCACCGACCGCCTCGTCGACGCCGGCGGCGTCCGGGGACCCCTGGTCGTGCTGGCCGGGGTCGGCGTCGCGCTCGCCCTCGTCCTGACACTGGCCTGGCGCGGCGTGCCGACCAGCGTGACCCTGGCCGTGCTCGGCGGCCTCGCCGGGGTCGGCGCCGGGTTGGGCGTGCCGCCCGCCTGGTCCACACTGGCCGTCGTGCTCGCGGTCGCCGCACTCGCGCCGCTGCTCGGCGGCGGCCTCGGCTACCTGCTCGGACTGGCCGCCCGGCGCCTTCCCACGACGTCCCGGCTGCCCCGCGCGATGCGGTACGCGCACGTCACCGCGTTCGCCGGGCAGAGCCTGGCCTACGCCGCCAACGACGGGCAGAAGATGTTCGCCGTGGTCGGGGTCGCGCTCGGCGTCGCCCACCGGGCCCCCGGCATGCAGGCCCCGCCCCTGCTGCTGCTGTGCGCGACGGCGCTGGTGTTCGCAGCCGGGGCGGTGCTGAGCCTGCGCCGCATGGCCCGGGGCGCGACCGGCGGGCTCACCCCGCAGCGTCCGTGGACCCTGGTCACGGCCGGGGTCGCGTCGGCGACCGCGGTGTTCGGCAGCGCGGGCATGGGCGTGCCCGTCAGCATGACCCAGTCCGCCACGGCGGGCCTGGTCGGCGCGGGCGCCAGCACCGGCGTACGCCGCATCCGCTGGCAGTTCGCCACCCCCGTGCTGACGGCCTGGCTGGTCACCGTCCCGGCGAGCCTCACCCTCGGCTACGCCGCCGGCCTGGCGCTGCGGAGCACGCTGTGATCAGGCTGCGGCGGGTGCTCGACGACCTCGCGGGGCGGGCCCCGAAACGGGTGCTGGCGATCGTGCTGGCGCAGATCGACGCCGCCCTGGAAGGGGTGGCGCTGGCGGTGATGGTGACCATCGGCGAGATCGAGCCGCCGCTGGCCCGGCTGCGTATCGCCGAGATCGAGCACGACGGCGACGCCCACCGCGGCCGGCTGGTCGCCGAACTCGCCGCGACACTGGCCACCCCGATCGACCGCGAGGACCTGTTCCGGCTGTCCCGCTCCGTCGACGACGTGCTCGACCACCTGCGCGACTACGTGCGCGAGACGGACCTCTACGGCGTACGCCTGGACCACCACGCGGTCGCGATGCTGGAGCAGGTCGCCATCGGCCTGCGCGACCTGCGCCGGGCACTCGACCGGCTCGTCGACCGCCCGGCCGAGGCCGCCGAGGCGGCGCTGGCCGCGCACAAGCGCTCCGGCCGGGTGCGCCACCTCTACGCCCAGGAACTCGCCGAGCTGCTCAGCGGCGAGGTCACCGGCCCCGTGCTCAAGCAGCGCGAGCTGCTGCGCCGCCTGGACGTGGTCGGGCTGCGCCTGGCCGAGTGCGCCGACGCACTCGCCGACGCGATGCTCAAACGCAGCCTGTGACCTCCGGTCACTTGTCGTTGGCGCCCGGCCCGACCCAGCGGCCCAGCGGCCGGTCGGTGGCGTTCTCAGCGTCGTCCTTCTTGGACCGGTCGAGTCCCGCCAGCAGGCCGGCCAGGCCGCCGCTGCCGATGCCGCTCTTGGAAAGGCGCTGGTCCAGCTCGGTCGGGCCACCCGAACCGGCGTCGGTCAACGCCAGCATCTGAGCGGCCTCCTCTGGGCTCAGGCCGTACTCGGCGCTGACCTCGTCGGGGTTGGTGCGGGCGAACGCGGCGAACTCGGGGTCGATCGCCATCCGCTCGACGACCTCAGGGAACCGGGACATGGCCAAGGTCCTTTCGTTAGTTGGTGCAACAGACCGAGGGTAGGGCTGCATGTCATCAGCCAGGAGCGAAGCTCCGGATCGCCACCGTGGAGGCCCTTGGACTTGAGTATATGGGTAGCCGTCTTATACTTGTCCGATGACGACACGACGCGTCCGGAAGTTCGCGGGCGGGGTCTACGACCTTGGCCTGCACGTCGTGTGGTGCTCGAAATACCGTCGCCCTGTCCTCACCGGTGACGTTGCAGCTAGGTGTGACGAGCTGGTACGTGGTGTCTGCGGCGAGCGTGGATGGGATGTCGTTGCGCTAGAGGTCATGTCCGACTTCGTTCACCTCGTGGTGAGGCCCGATCCGAAGTCCGCGCCATCCCTGGTGGCAAGCCAGGTGAAGAGCCGAACCTCGCGAGTCCTGCGACATGAGTTCTCGCACCTGCGTTCGAAACTGCCGACCCTATGGTCGTCGTCGTACTTTGTGGGTTCGGTCGGCGTTGTGTCCGGGGAAACGGTTCAGCGCTACATCCAGACGCAGTATGAGCGTCCCTGGCGCAGGACCAGCGAGCGCTTGCCGTCCGGACCCGCAGATCTGGCGATTGGATGAGGCGTTCTTTCAAATTCGTCTCAATCCGACATGCGGTCAGTCCGCTCGCCTGCAGGCGTGTCTCACCGATCATCGTATGCTCTACAACGCTGCGCTGCAGGAGCGACGCGATGCGTGGAGCAGAGCCCGGTTATCAATCAGTTACGAGAGCCAATCGGGGCAATTGAAGGAGATCCGTTCGGGTGACCTGGACGGTCAGGGTCGATGGTCGTTCTCTTCTCAGCAGGCAACGCTGCGTCGTCTCAATAAGGTGTTCAACGCGTTCTTTAGCCGTGTAAGGAAGGGCCATCGGGGCGGGTGTCCCCGGTTCAAAGGGGTGGGCTGGTTTCATTCCGTTGAATGGCCCAAGAACGGCGACGGCTGCAAGTGGGATAGTCGGCCCGATGGCGAACATCTGCGTGTCTACTTGCCGGGTGTGGGACACGTCAAGGTCCGTGCTCACCGGAACGTGCAAGGGCGGGTAAAGACAATCAGCGTCAAGCGTGAGGGTGTCGGCCGGCGCGCGAAGTGGTTTGTGATCGTGTCCTGCGATGACATGCCTGTCCAGGCGCTGCCCGCAGCTGGGGTGGTTATCGGAGTGGATATGGGTGTGGCGTCGTTCCTTACCACCTCCGATGGGGCCCAGGTCCTAAATCCGAGATTCCTTGCGAACGCCGCCGAAAATCTCGCGGCTGCACAGCAGGTGCTCGCGCGAAAGAAACACGGGTCGAACAACCGTCGTCGTGCGCGCGCCCGAGTTGCGGCAATTCATAGCAAAGTGCGCCGTCAGCGAAACGACTTCCACCACAAGACGGCGCTCGCTCTCGTGCGGGACCACGACTTGATCGTTGTAGAACACCTTTCAGTCGGAAGCATGACCCGCAGCGCGTCTGGCACGCTCGACGAGCCAGGCACCAACGTGTCCCAAAAATCTGGGCTCAACCGGAGCATCCTCGACGCCGGTTGGTCATCGTTCATTGCGATCCTGTTCGCCAAGGCTGAGAGTACCGGACGGACGGCGATCGCAGTGAACCCGACCAACACGTCTCGTACCTGCCCGAACTGTGGTCACGTAGCGGCAGCCAACCGTCAGTCGCAGGCGGAGTTCTGCTGCCAAGAGTGTGGGCATGCTGGTCATGCCGACATGGTGGCTGCGATCAACATCCTGAGGCGCGGGCTGGCGTCTCTGCCCAAGCCTTGACCGGCTTGCGCGAACCCCTCGCCTTCAACGGGGGAGCAGTCACTGTGCGGTGTTGTGGGAGCGATCGACAACACTGAGCGAGGCATTTGGTGGCACCGGCGGAGAGGTCGAACGATGAAGCTGACGGTGGTGGGGTGTGCTGGGTCGGTGCCCGGCCCGGACAGCGCCGGGTCCTGCTACCTGGTAGAGCACGACGGGCGCCGGTTGCTTCTGGACGTGGGCACGGGCGCGGTCGGGCCATTGCAACGCTATTGCGACCCCGCGCTCCTGGACACGGTGCTGATCTCACACGCGCACGGCGACCACTGTTCCGACCTGGCCCCGATCGCCTATCTGCGAGACCGTGTCAAGGCCGCGCCGCTGAACGTGTACGGCCCCGCGAACCTGCGCGCCGAGCTGAACTGGCGGCACCCGGCCCCGCAGTTCGTGTTCCACGATCTGCCCTCGGAGCTGCCCCGCCTCGGTTCGCTGGAGGTCTCGTTCGCGGCGGTCGAGCACGGCATGGAGTCGTACGCGTACCGGGTCGGCGACGCCCTGTGCTACACCGGCGACACCGCCCCCTGCGAGGCGCTGGACAAGCTGGCCCAGGGCTGCGAGGTGCTGCTGGCCGAGGGTGCCGGCTTCGACGACACCGGTGTGCCACGCCACCTCACCGCGGGCGACGCGGGCCGGCTCGCGTCCCGCGCCGGAGCCAAGCTGCTGGTGCTGACCCACCTGCGTTCCTGGCTGGACCACGGCCGCCTGCTCGACGAGGCCGCCCGCCACGCGAACTGCCCCGTCATCCTCGCCCACCCCAGCCTTCGCCTGCAGTTGTAGAAAGGAAGGGCACCTTCACAACGCTCCGCGTTGTAGAAGGTGCCCTTCCCAACTTCGCACTGCTGAAGCGGGCCGGGTCACCGGCGGCGGTCCAGGCCGGCGAGCTGCCAGGCCAGGCGGCGGCGGAAGGCGGCGCTGCGGCCGAGCAGCCCGAGCACCAGGTTGCGGGCGGGCCGCACGAATGCGGGCATGGTCGCCAGCGTGGTGAGCCGCCCGGCGAAGGCGACGACCTTCTGCGCGTGCGCGCGGTGCGTGGCGGCGTACTCGTCGAGGATCTCGGGCGAGGCTCCCTGGAGCACGCGGGACAGCGCGTCACCGAGCGCGGCCGCGTCGTCGATGCCGAGGTTCATGCCCTGCCCGCCGGCCGGGGAGTGGACGTGGGCGGCGTCGCCGGCCAGCAGCACCCGGCGGTCGCGGAACGTGTCGGCGACCCGGTGGTGCACCCGGAACCGGGAGCCCCACACCACCTCGCGCACCGCGACCGGCGCGGCCTTCGGCCCGCGGGTGTCGAGCAGGTGCTGCACGAACGCGACGTCGGGCACCTCCGGGGCGCTGTCCACGGTGGCGACGATCCGAAACGTCCCGTCGGGCAGCGGCGCGACGACGACCATTCCGGCGGGGGAGAAGTACAGGACGACCTCGGCGTCGGAGACCGCGCCGTCGAGCCGGACGTCGGCCAGCGTGAACGACTCGGCGTACGTGCTGCCGGTGAAGCCGATCCCGGCGTTCTGGCGGACCGTGCTGTGCATGCCGTCGGCCCCGATGAGGTAGGTCGCCCGGATCTGGCGTCCGCCGTCGAGGGTGGCGGTGACGCCGGTGTCGTCCTGCCGGACGGCGGCCACCGTGGCGGGGCGCAGCACCGTGCCGCCGAGTTCCTTGAGCCGGGCCAGCAGCACGGCCTCGGTCTCGGCCTGGGAGATCATCAGCGTGTACGGGAACGGCGTCGGCAGCCCGCCGAACGGCACCGGCACGAGCAGCCGGTCGCGGTCGCGGATGGTGAACCGCCCCGCGTGGATGCCGCGGGCCGTCAGCTCCTCGGTGACGCCGTAGGGCTGGAGCACCTCCAGGGTCCGGGCGTGCACGACCGCGGCGCGGGACGTGTTCGCGCCCTCGGCCTGCGTGTCGACGACGGTGACGGTGTGTCCGCGCTGGGTCAGCACGACGGCGGCGGTGAGCCCGGCGGGGCCGGCTCCGACGATCAGGACGTCGACGGTCGGGGTGGACATCTTTTCCTCCAGGTCAACGATCGTTGGCCAACACTTGTTGACTTCAACGTTAGCCCTGGGTCGAGTTGATTGTCAACACGTGTTGGCCTACAGTTGTTGACATGCGGCGCACCTCGGAGGAAACAAAGTCGATCATCCTGGCGGCGGCTCGGGAGCGCTTCGCCGCGGACGGCTACGAGCGCGCCACCATCCGGTCCATCGCCGCCGACGCGAAGATCGACCCGGCGATGGTGATGCGCTACTTCGGCAGCAAGGAGAAGCTGTTCGCGGCGGCGGCCGAGTTCGACCTGCGGTTCGACGCCCTGGCCGACGTGCCGCGCGAGCAGCTCGGAGCGGAGTTCGTGCGGCACTTCCTGCGCCAATGGCAGGCCGGTGAATCCCTGCAGGTGCTGCTGCGGACCGGCATCACCAACGACGGCGCGGCCGAACGCATGCGCGAGATCTTCGCCGGGCAGCTCGCCCCGAAGATCGCCCAGCTCACCGGCGACCCGGCGAGCGCACCCGTACGTGCTGCGATGGTCAGCGCGCAGATGCTCGGTATCGGCCTGGCCCGCTACATCCTGCAGTTCCCGCCGGTGGTGGCCATGTCGGAGGAGGACCTGGTGACCTGGCTCGGCCCGACGATCCAGCGCTACCTCACCGCCGAATGAGCGGTCGCGGGCCTGCGACATCGTGTTCGCGGACGGGTGCGAGGATCGCCGGATGCTGGACCGACAAAGTGCGATCGAAGCGGCCGCCCGATATCTCGCAGAGCAGGATCCGGACAGCGTCGGCGAGATCCGGGTCTGGCCGGAGCACGCCTTTCTCGACGGCCACCAGCTCGTCGTGCCGTACGACACCGTCGATCGCATCGATCACGGCATCAAGGACGCCGAGCTGGGGGGCAACCCGCCGATCACGGTCGATCTGAGAACCGGCGAATGCGGTCACCTCTCCTGGGAAGCCCTCTGGGATTGCGTGGACAGAGGGCTTTTCTCGTGACGGCCGGGCTTCGCGCGCTGCGGCGGTCTCAGGTCATCCGCTCCAGCCAAGGTCGGCTCGCCTCGCCGAAGGGCTCGGCGTGCGCGCGTACCGCCGCGAGCAGCTCTTCGGCGTTGCGCCGGGCTCCGGCGACGACGTCGTCGGGGTAGGCGAACAGGACCCGGTGCTCGTCGAACTCGTCCTCGTCGAGCAGTTCCACCTCGCCGGTCTCGCGGCGGCGCACCACGTCGAGGTCCAGGTCGATGGAGACGACCTCGTCAGGGCCGTGCCATACGGGCCGGTCGGACACGTCGATGTAGAGCTCGGTGCGGTGCGGGGCGGCGTTGAACGCGGCCACCCAGTCGCCCTCGTGCGGGATCAGCACCACGTGCGCGACCGGGAAGAACACGGCCGGCTCCGCGCCGCGCCGCCACGGCGTGTGCGTCGTCGCGCCCAGCCACACCCCGTGCTCGTCCTCGCCGAGCCGGGGCATGGTGGCGTGCCAGTGCAGGCGGCCGTCGTACTTGCGGGCCACCAACCGCACGTCGCCGGGCCGCGGCGCGAGGTCCTTCTCCAGCCAGTGCCGGGCGTACGGGTTGCCGTTGTAGTCGCCGATCTCGTGGTAGCCACCGGTCCGGTACAGCTGGAGGGCTTCGGGCTGGCGGTCGCCGGTGTCGAGGCGGATGCGCCGGTAGCCGCGCCGCCGGGCGACGTCCTCCAGCTCGACCATCATGGTGCGGGCCAGGTTGCGTCCGCGCGCGGCGGGGCGCAGGAACACCCGCCGCACCTCGGCGCTGTGGTCGTCGCAGCGGCGCAGGCCGCCGCAGCCGATCGGTTCGTCGCCGTCGTACATCACCAGCCAGGTGCCATCGGGTGCGCGCAGTTCCGAGAGGTCCAGGGCCGGTGCCGAGGTCGTGCCGGACCGTTCGTAACGTTCGCCGATGTCGGCGAGGAACTCGGCGGTCAGCTCCCGCGACACGTCGTCGTCGGGGTCCTGCACCGCGATGCGCACCTTCGCCACGTCGATCCTCCCTCGTCCGGCTCCACATCGAGAATGCCGTATCGACGCCGGTCAGGTCGCGTCACCCCGATCATCCGGTGTGGACGGCACAGATTCGTTCCCGGATCGCGGCAACATCCGGCGGTGGTGGACCCGTCCTCAAGAGGAGTGGGCGGCGCGGCGCGTCGCCCGTCGAGAGGAGCGACCTGTGTCCCAGCGCCGCCGCCGTGCATCCGCCAAAGCCGCCCCGCCTCCTGCCCGCCGCCGCGCGCCGCTGTGGAGCAAGCTCGCCGTGACCTTCGGGGCGCTGCTGATGATGATCTCCGGTGGCAGCCTGATCGCGGTCAAGTCCTTCGCCGACACGCTGCGTGACAGCGTCGAGGTCGCCGCGCCGGAGGTGCTCGCGGGGCCGTCGGGGTCGGCCGCACCCGACGCGTCGGCGCTCAAGGGCGCGTTCGACATCCTGATGCTGGGCATCGACACCCGGTCGGGGCAGAAGGCCGACAACGCGCGCTCGGACAC
>NZ_JBHTAC010000044.1:0-69852 GCF_042663325.1 Catellatospora aurea | reverse complement strand
GTGTCGTCGGGCGCCAGCCTGACGTTCACGTCGAGCAACTGGAACACCAACCAGAACGTCACCCTGGCCGCGGCGGAGGACTCCGACACCACGAACGGCACCCGGCCGTTCACGGTGGCGTCGTCCGGGCTGACGTCGGTGACGGTCACCGCGACCGAGGCCGACAACGACGGCACCACGACCCAGTCGCTGGTGGTCTCGTCGACCAGCGTCAGCGTGCCGGAAGGCAGCACGGCGACGTACACCGTGCGCCTGGCCGCGTTGCCGTCGGGCAACGTGACCGTTACCAACACGGCCGGCTCCGGTGACACGAACATCACCGTGTCGTCGGGTTCCAGCCTGACGTTCACGACCAGCAACTGGAGCACCCCCCAGACGGTGACCCTGGCCGCCGCCGAGGACTCCGACAGCACCGCCGGCACCCGGCCGATCACGGTCGCTTCCAGCGGCCTGACCTCGGTGACGGTCACCGCGACCGAGGCCGACAACGACGGCGGCACCGGCGGCCCGCGGGCCGACAACCCGTACGCGAACGCCGGCGTCTACGTGAACCCGCAGTGGCGGGCCAAGGCGCTCGCCGAGCCGGGTGGCAGCCGGATCGCCAACCAGCCCACCGGTGTGTGGTTCGACCGGATCAGCGCGCTGACCGGCAACGGCAGCCCGACCACGGGCACCATGGGCCTGGCCGACCACCTCGACCAGGCGGTCACCCAGGACGCGGCCAACGGCTCCACGCCGATGGTGATCCAGATCGTCGTCTACAACCTGCCCGGCCGTGACTGCGCCGCGCTGGCCTCCAACGGTGAGCTGGGCCCGACCGAGCTGGCCCGGTACAAGTCCGAGTACATCGACGTGATGGCGGGGATCCTGGCCCGCCCGGCGTACGCGAACCTGCGCATCGTGGCGATCATCGAGATCGACTCGCTGCCGAACCTGGTGACCAACGTCGGCGGCCGGGCGACCGCGACCGCGATGTGCGACACGATGCTGGCCAACCGCGGCTACGTCGACGGCGTCGGCTACGCGCTGGCCAAGCTCGGTGCGATCCCGAACGTCTACAACTACATCGACGCGGCGCACCACGGCTGGGTCGGCTGGGACGACAACTTCGGGGCGACCGCGAACATGATGTTCACGGCCGCGACCGCGTCCGGCAGCACCGCCGCCAACGTGCACGGCTTCATCACCAACACGGCCAACACGTCGGCGCTGACCGAGCCGTACGTGGGCTCGGTGACCGAGCAGCTGCGCCAGACCACCTGGATCGACTGGAACCGGTACAACGACGAGCTGACGTTCGCGCAGGCGTTCCGTTCCCGGCTCATCCAGTCCGGGTTCTCGTCCGGCATCGGCATGCTGATCGACACCTCCCGCAACGGCTGGGGCAGCTGTGTCCAGACGCCGTGCCAGCCGACGCAGGCCACCCGGCCCACGGCGGCGAGCACGTCGACCGACCCGAACACGTTCGTGAACCAGTCCCGCATCGACCGTCGTATCCACAAGGGCAACTGGTGCAACCAGGCCGGCGCCGGCCTCGGCGAGCGCCCGCGCTCCGCGCCCGCGACGGGCATCGACGCGTACGTCTGGATCAAGCCGCCGGGCGAGTCCGACGGCTCCAGCAGCCTGATCCCGAACGACGAGGGCAAGGGCTTCGACCGGATGTGCGACCCGACCTACCCGGGCAACGCCCGCAACGGCAACAGCATGTCCGGTGCGCTGCCCAACGCCCCCGTGTCGGGGCACTGGTTCTCCGCTCAGTTCCAGCAGCTGATGGCGAACGCGTACCCGCCGTTGAGCTGACCGCTACCGGGGTCGGTCCCGCATCCGCGTGGGTGCTCAGGATCGGGACCGCCCTCGCGTCGGCCGGGCCCGCCCCGGCCGACGGGAACCCCGCCGGCCGGGCGCACCGGCACGGCGGGTCTGTAGGGAGTGCCGCTGGGGCGGAAACTTGGGCCCCGCCGGCAGCGGCACGGCCGCCGGCGTCGTGAGAGCGACGCCGGCGGTCCGCGCTTTCCGCACCCGTACGCCGCGAATCTTTTCCGCGAAACCGCGTTTAGCCGCCCACCCAGTGGGGTAACGCCCCCGCTATGGCATGGCAAGAGGTGCCCCCATGGCACGTGCCCCGCGCCGGCACACCCATCGCACCACCGCTCCCGGCCGCGTGACGCATGTCCGCACCTGCACCACGCGAGCACGTCGGCTTCCCCTACCGCGGAGTCGCCGAGTACGTCAGCGGCACGCTGGCCTTCATCCACACCGCCCTCGCCGCCGGACACCCGGCACTGGTCGCCGTGCCCAGTGCGAAGCTGGAGATCCTGCGCGACTGCCTCGGCTCGCACGCCGAGCGCGTGCGTTTCACCGACCTGACCGTCGCCGGCCGCAACCCCGGCCGCATCCTGCCCGGTGTGCTGCTGGCCTTCGCCGACGAGTTCCCCGGCCTCCGGACGGCGATCGTCGTCGAGTCGCTGTGGCCGGGCCGCAGCGCGCTGGAGTACCCGTCCTGCGTCGCGCACGAGGCGATGGTCAACCTCGCGTTCGCCGGTCGTGACGTGGCGCTGCTGTGCCCGTGCGACGCGGCCAATCTGGACCCGCACATGGTCTCCGACGCCCACCGCACCCACCCCGAGCTGCTGCTGCGCGGCGAGCGTCGGCCGAGCCCCGCGTACGGCGATCCACGCCAGACGGCGGCCTCGTTCCATCCGCCGTTGCCCGCTCCCCCGCCCCATGCGGCGACGATGCGGTACGACGCCGTGCACGACCTGGCCGGGGTGCGCTCCTTCGTGACCGGTCACGCGGCCACCGCCGGGCTGAAACCGGAACGGCGCGACCTGCTCGCCGACCTGATCGCGGAACTGGCCGCCGGCACCCTCGCGCGCACCGACGGACCCGGCGCGGTGAGCGTCTGGCCCGAACACGACCTCGTCGTGTGCCAGCTGCGCGACCACGGCCAGCTCACCGATCCGCTGGCCGCCCACGGCAACGCCCTGCTGACCGCCCACCTGCACTGCGACCTGGTACGCGTGCACGCCCGCCCCGGCGCGACCACCATCCGCCTGCACCTGACCGCCCACGAGTGACCCGTCACCCGAGCCGCGTCCGCGCCTGCCGCGCCACGGCCAAGACGAAGGTCAGGCGGAGTCGCGGATGACGAGTTCGGTGGGCAGGACGGTGGCGAACTCGCCGGGCGGGTCCCCGGCGGCCGCCGCGAGCAGGCCCCGTACGCAGGTCGCGCCCATCAGCTCGACCGGCTGGCGCACCGTGGTCAGTGCCGGGCGCACCTGGGCGGCCAGCGCGTGGTCGTCGAACCCGACCACGGCGACGTCGTCGGGGATGCGCCGGCCGGCCTGGCGCAGGTAGCGCACCGCGCCCGCGGCCATCACGTCGGACGCGGCGAACACCGCGTCGAGCTGCGGGCGCTGTTCGAGCAGCCGCTGCATGGCGTGCGCGGCGGACGCCTGGCTCCAGTCGCCGTACGCGACGGGCAGGTCGGTCAGCCCCGACGCCTGGATCGCGTCGCGGTATCCGGCCAGCCGGTCCGCCCCCGGGCCGGTGTCCGGCGGCGCGGCGATGTGCCCGATCGACCGGTGCCCCTTGCCCAGCAGGTGTTCGACGGCCGCCCGCGCGCCGCCGCGGTTGTCCGCGTCCACATAGGGCAGCTGGTAGGGGTGCAGCGGCCGGCCGACCACGGTGATCGGCAGCCCGAGCGCGGCCAGCGAGCCGGACAGCGGCAGCGGACCGTGATCCGACACGATGATCACCCCGGCCACGTTGCCGGCCCGCAGATAGCGCCCGACGGTCTCGGCCAGCGTGCCGGACACGTTCGTCACCAGCAGCGGCAGGTCGTAGCGAGCCAGCTCGGTCTCCACCGCGCCCAGGAACCGGGCGAAGAACGGCTCGGTGAACACCAGCCGGTGCCCGGCATGCACCACCGCCGCGACGGCCCTCGCCCCGGCGGACGTACGCCCCCAGGCGGCGCGGCGGCGGCGGTAGCCGAGGCGGCTCGCCGCGTCGCAGACCCGCTGGTACGCCTCGGCGCTGACCTGGCTGGAGTTGTTGAGCACGCGCGAGGCGGTCGCAATGGAGACCCCGGCCGCGCGGGCCACCTCGGCCAGCGTGGCCGGCCCGCCCGGGTGCGGCGTGGAAGCGCTCCCGTCCGTCATTGGTGCACCATAACCCGCAGTTCCGGGGCGGCGGTAGGGTTCCCGCGAGCCATCGTCCGCAGTGGCCGGACACGGCCCGTTCAGCCGGCGTAGACCAGGTCCATCGTGTCGGTGTGACCGGGCCAGCTCAGATACACCCGCCAGCAGCCCGCCTGCGGCAGGTCGATGATGGACGGTCCCGGCCCGCCGGAGACCTCGCGAAGCACCGGCTCGCCCGTGCCCTCCAGCCGTGCCTTGATCGTCAGGTCGCCCGTCTCGTACTTCTCCCGGGCCACCCAAAGGATCTTGTTGCTCGCACCGTCCTTGCGGTCGTAGGTCAGCGGGTGCCCGAACAGCACCGCGGCGATCTCGCCCTGCACGCCGAGCACGTGCACGGCCCGCGCGTCCCCGCTGAACCCGGCCCGCGCCCACTCCGGCAGCGGCCCGTTCTCGACCTTGGTGGCGGAGCACCCCGGCGCGAGCGACGGGGCCACCGGCGACGGGCTCGGCGCGACAGACGGCGAACCCTCCTCCGTGCACCCGGCGGCGAACACGGCACAGGCGACCAGGACGGCGGCGAAGCGCCTCAACAAAACGGTCATGGAAGTCTCCCGGATCCGGGGCAGCGGTCACCGGAACGAGTCACGACACCCCCACCCGGTTCCACCCCCACCCGAGTCGATCATGAACTTATGGGTCATGTTCGACGGCGTGTCGCTCTCCTAACCTCATGATCGACCGCGCACCCCCGCCGTCGGGCGGGTTGACCTCAAGCCTGGTTGAGCTGGCAGGCTGTGCCGATGCGTGTGACGAAACGCCTGGTCCCGGCTGCCTACCGGGGCGTCCTGCAGGTGACCGGGTTCCGGCGGCTGCTGTCCGGCGAGGCGGTCTCCTACCTCGGCGACGGGCTGAGCGTGGTCACCATCTCGCTGCTGGCCATCCGGATCGCCGCACCGGAGCAGGAGGCGCTGGTCGTCGGCGCGGCCGTCGCCGCGTACACGCTGCCCGCCGCGCTCGGCGCGCTGGCGCTGGCCCCGTGGCTGCGCCGGGTCGACGCCCGCACCCTGGTCACCGCCAACGCGCTGCTGCGGGCCGGCGGACTGGGCACGGCCGCCGTGCTGCACCTGGTCGGCCTGCTCTCCCCCGCCGGGTACGTCGCCCTGCTGGCGCTGTCGTCCCTGCTCGTCGCGTGGGGCTCGGCCGGCACCTACACCCTGGTCAGCCGGCTCGTGCCGGACGAGCAACGGCTGCCCGCCAACACCCTGCTCGGCACCTGCCAGACCACCGCCATCATCGTCGGGCCACCGCTGGCCGGGCTCCTGGTCGCCGCCACCGGACCCGGCGTCGCCCTCCTGATCGACGCGCTGACCTACCTCGTGCTGGCCGCGCAGCTGCGCCGCATCCCCGCCGGGGCCGCGCACGCCGAGCCCGCGGCGGCGGGCACCACCGGTGGCTTCCGACTGTTGGCCCGGCGGCCCGAACTGCTCGGCCTGCTCGCCCTCACCGCGGTCTTCTTCTTCCTGTACGGCCCCGTCGAGGTCGCGCTGCCGCTGTTCATCGTCGACACGCTGGGGCGCTCGGCGGGCTTCCTCGGCGTCTACTGGGCCGTGTTCGGGGTCGGCGCGCTGGCCGGCGGCCTGCTCGCGGGTGCGCTGCGGCGGGTAGCGCCGTGGCCGTTCACCATCGCGGTCGTCGCGGGCTGGGGCGCTGCCCTGCTGCCGTTCGGCTTCACCACCTCGACCTGGATCACCCTGGTCGGGCTGGCCGCGGGCGGGATCATCTACGGGCCGTTCCCCGCGTTCAACATCACGCTGTTCCAGTCCGCGGCCGGCCCGGCGGACCTGCCCGCGGTGCTGGCCGCCCGGGGTTCGATCACCGTGGCGGCCGCCCCGATCGGGGCCGCGTTCGGCGGGCCGCTGGTGCACTGGCTCAGTCCTGGCGGCACGCTGCTGGCCTCGGGCGCGGCGACGGTCGCGCTGGCCGTCATCGCGGGCGGGCTGCGGCTGGCGGGCACGGCCCGGCGGAGGCCCGCGCCGGTGCCCGCCCCGACCGCGGGCTGACCATCACGCCAGGCCCGCTCGGCGCAGGATTTTCCGGGAACAGGCCGTGTACGGCACGACGACGGATCAGAGTCGAATGATGGAGAACCAAGCGTGGCTGCAGATGCAGCAAGCACTACGCGATATCGACTTTCCGGCCGATAAGCACGCAATCTTCGCGCACGTCATCGAATACACCAGCGACGGCGACGTGCTGAAGCTGGCGCGGACGCTGCCGCCGGAGGTCTACCGGAACATGTCCGAGGTGCGCAGCTCGGTCCGGCTCGACCCGTCGGTCGAGGAGGGCACCACGATCACGCAGAAGGCGGCGCAGGCGCGCTCGCACAACAAGAAGGTCGCGTCGTACCTGCGCGAGGTCCCGAACACCGAGCTCAGCTGACCCGCGGAGCCGGGGCGGGCGGACCCGCCCCGGCGCGCGCGTCATCGGGTGATGTTCACCGTCAGGGTCCCGGTCGCGGGGACGGTCACCGAGGTGGCGGTGGCGAAGTCGCCCCCGCCGTACCAGAAGTCCTCCTCGCTGCCCCAGACCTTGAAGCGGACCTTCTGCGTCCCGAGCACCAGCATGTCGCAGGTCATCGCGGGCCAGGTGCTGCACCGGCCGCTGGTCTCGCCGGTCGCCGCGTGGTACGCCACGTAGTAGCCGCTGTCCGGTGCGGTGACGGTGACCTTGGTGCCCTTGAGCAGCTGGATGTCGTAGACGACCGTCTTGCCGGCCCGTACCTTGACCTTGGTCGCGCCCGAGCGGCCGCCCGAGTTCCCGCTCCACTGTGGAGCGTGGTCGTCGGCGTAGAAGTGCAGCGGCCACAGGTACGGCCCGAGGAAGTCGACGGTGTAGGTGCCGTCGGCCGCCGCCGGGAAGGTGATGCCGCCGTCGCCGCTGTGGTAGTGGAAGTTGCCGAAGCTGACGTAGGCGTTCTTGGCCGGGGTGCCGTCGGCGGCCCGGACGGTGCCCCGGATGACGCCGCGGCGGTCCAGTTTCACGGTCGGTGCGACCACGGTCTGGCCGGGCACCGCGGTGAGCAGCGTGGCCAGGGTCTGCGTGCCGGTGCCGCCGTCGGCGGTGACCCACTGCGCGCCGTACGGCGTCGAGTGCTCGCCCCACGGCAGCTCGTAGGCGAACAGCTGGTAGGTCCCGGCGCCCAACCAGTCGATGAGGACCTTGCCGTCACTGTCGCTCTGCTTGCAGCTCGTGCCGAGGGCCAGTTCCGTGGGCACGACCGGCTGCACACAGAAGCCCTCGACCGGCGCGCCGGTGACCGCGTCGACCACCGTCGTGGCGATCTTCGCGACGGGGGTCAGCGTCACGGCGACCTCCGCGGTCGCGCCCTCGCTCACCACGACCCCGGTCTGAGCGGCGCTCCGGTAGCCGTCGGCGCTGACGTACAGCCGCTGCGCGCCGACGGTGACGCCGTCGAGCGTCAGCGAGCCGTCGACGCCACTGCCGCTGATCATGCCGACTTCGCCGTAGAAGGCCGGGATCGGCGCGCCGGTGAGCGCGTCGGTCACGGTGAGGTGCACCGAGCTGGTCGGCAGCAGCGTGTCGTCGACCCGGGTCACCGCGTCAGCGGTCACGGTGAACAGCGTCGCGTCGGCGCGGTCTAGCTTGCCGTAGGCGTGCTGCTCGAAGTGGCGGTCCCAGTGGGAGAAGGAGACCTTGTAGTCGGCGCTCTCGAACACGCCGTCGATCCGGTAGTCGCCGTTCGCGTCGGTGTTCACCCAGTAGTACGGGCCGGCGTCGCTCTGCACCTGCACCTGCACGTCCGCGATGCCCGTCCCGTCCCGGTCCACGAAACGGCCGGCGACGGAGCCGGTCGGCAGCAGCGTGTCGTCCACCGTGACCGTCTGGCCGACGCTCACCGGGTAGACCGCCGCGTCGGCATATCCGATCTTGCCTGGGGCGTACTGGTAGACGCCTGACACGACCTCGAACTGGATCCGGTACGAACCCGGCAGCACATGCAGCGTGTAGTGGCCATCCCCGTCGGTGTAGCCGGTGACGCTGTCGCCGTCGGTGCTGTCGGCCCGCACGTACAGCCCCGCAGTACCGTTGCCCGCGCGGTCCCGGAACGTGCCGGTGATCGTCCCTGTCGGCAGCAGCGCGTCGTCGACGGTCACCTGACCGCCGGCGGGCACGGCGATGATCGTCGCCGCGGAGTAGTCCGTCGTCCCGTAGGCGAACTGGGTGGGTCTGCCCTCCACGTGGTACTGGACCCGGTAGGACCCGGCCGGCAGGTCGGTGAGCTGGTAGTGGCCGCCGGCGTCGGTGCTGGCGTAGCCCCAGCCGTCGCCGTCCACGGCGGTGGCCTGCACGGACGCGCCGTTGACGGGCTGCCCGCCGTCGGTGAGCTGCCCGACGATGCTTCCGGTGTCGGCGGCCTGCGCGGGTGCGCCCAGGCCGAGGGTGCCGATGGCGAGTGCGAGGGCAAGCACGCCCACCCGCCTCGCTGAGGTTTTCAACATGACGTCCTCGAGGGGTACGCGAAGCGTCGCCGCGATTCGCATTGGTGGAGCCGCCCCGTGATCAAATGCGGCATAGGCGATTGTCCACGAGGGACTCATTCCATGCGTGTCCCCCGAACGTCGCCGATAGTCATCCGAACGGCCATGCGAGCAGCTCGGAGCAGGTTCACCGGCCGCCGATCACGGCACCCGGCAGACGGGCCGGCTGCCCGCTCGCTACCGTGTTCTGCCGTGCCACCTACGCAGCGCCTGTTCGTCGCGGTCTACCCGCCCGCGCCGGCGATCACCGACCTGGCCGGGCTGGTCTCCCGCCTCGCCTTCACCCGGCCGCACCCCGAGGGCCTGTCGCTGCGCCCGGTGCCGCCCGAGCAGTGGCACGTCACCGTGGCCTTCCTCGGCGAACTCGACCCCGCCCAGCTCGACACGACCATCGCGGCGATGAGCGCCACCGCCGCGGCGACCCCGCGCGCCCCACGGCTGCGCCTGTCCGGCGGCGGCCGCTTCCCGAACGGGCGGGCGGCGGCGATCTGGGCCGGCCTGCACGGCGATCTCGACGAGCTGCACGAACTCGCGAACCGCCTGCGCGGCGCGCTGACCGATGGGCACGTGCCCTTCGACCCGCGCCCCTACCAGCCACACCTGACCCTGGCCCGGCCCGGCGACCGCCTCGGCGCCGACGAGCTGCGCGAAGTCCTCGACCAGCTCAGCGCGTACGCCGGACCGGTCTGGGCCGCGCCCGCCCTCGTGCTCATGCGCAGCGACCATCCGGTGAGCAACCACTACACAGAGGTGTTCAAGGCACCCCTGCCCGACTGAACCGAGGAGCCCCGTTGGAACGCGACATCCGCACCGTCGACGACGTGCTGACACTCATGGACACCCTGTTCGCGCCGGACGCGGACCGCTGGACCGCCGACGGCGGCGCGACCTGGTGGGACGGCTTCTACGCGGACCGTTCGCGGCAGGTGCCGTTCTTCGTCGCGAAGCCGGACGAGAACCTGGCCTCGTACGTAGAGCGCGGCCTGATCACCCCCGGCCGCGCCCTCGATCTGGGGTGTGGGCCGGGCCGCAACGCCGTGCACCTGGCTGCGCTGGGGTTCGAGGTCGACGCGGTGGACCTGGCCCCGGCCGCGATCGCCTGGGCGCAGGACCGCGCCCGGGAGGCGTCGGTCGACGTGCGCTTCCTGTGCGGCGACGCCTTCGCGCTGGACCTGACCGGCCCGTACGACCTGATCTACGACTCGGGCTGCTTCCACCACCTGCCGCCGCACCGGCGCATCAGCTACCTGCGGCTGCTCGACCGTGCTCTCGCGCCCGGCGGCCACTTCGGCCTGAGCTGCTTCGCCGTGGGCGGCATGGGCTCCGAGGAGTCCGACGTGGACCTCTACCGCCATGGGCGGCTGCACGGCGGCCTCGCCTACACCGCGGAGTCGCTGCGCGGCATCTTCGCCGAGCTGACCGAGGTCGAGCTGCGCCGCATGCGCGACGAGCCGCAGGACTCCCCGCTGTTCGGCGAGCCCTTCCTGTGGACCGCGCTGTTCCGGCGGCCCTAGGTTCACGCAGGGCCGGGACCGTCACGGCCCCGGCCCTGCGCGTCTCCCGCTACTTGATCAGCTTCCAGGGGCTGCCGGACGCGGTGCTCGGCGCCTGGTTGCGGGTGTACCACTTCGCCTCGTAGACGTGGCCCTGGTACGACACCCGGTCGCCGGCGTTGTACACCGTCGTGGGCGTCCAGGCGGCGGGACTGCCGTCGGGTGACGGCGGAGCCTGCTCCTCCCAGGGACCGTTCGGGTCACCGGGGGCCTGATTGCGGGTGTACCAGCGGGCGCGGAACCTCTTGTCCTGGTGGACCACGACGTCACCGCCGTTGAAGATCCGCGACGCCGTCCAGACCGTGCTGCCGTCCTCGGTCATGGCCAGTTCCTGCCACGGACCGTTCGGGTCGCCCGGCTTCTGGTTCTGCGCGTACCAGGAGGCCTTGTAGACCCTGCCCTGGTAGGAGACCCGATCCCCTTCCTTGTACGCCTTCGACGCGACCCACGCGGCCGGCAGGTTCACCGTCACCGTGCCGCTGCCCTGGGCGGGTTCGAGCTGCTCGCTGCCCGCGTAGGACGCGGTCAGCGGGTGGCTGCCCGCGGCGAGGCCCACGGGCAGGGTGAACGCCGCGGTGCCGTCGGTCGTGGTGACCGAGCCGCGCACCTTGTCGCCCTCGCGCAGCTCGACGGTGCCGGTCACGGGCAGGCCTCCCGCGGCGACCTTGACCGTCACCTTCGCCGCCGTGCCCCAGTCGGTCGAGGCCGAGGTCACCGTCACCGCCGGCTTGCCCTTGCCGGTGCGGAACACCGCGGGCTGCGCCACGGCCACGCCGTCGTCGGCGCTGCGCGCCGTGACGATCCAGGCGTACGACGTCACGGGCGCCAGGCCCGACCAGGTCACCGCGGCGGTGCCGTTGGCGGCCACCTCGTCGGAGCCGATGACGCCCGTCGGCACGTACACCGCCAGGGAGTCGGTCGAGAACGACGTCTTGCGGCTGGTCAGGTCGACGGGCAGGGTCAGGTTGTCCTCCGCGCCGTTGTAGCGCGGCTTGGTCTGGCTGCCGTCGGCCCGGATGTCGAACTCGGTCGCCCCGAAGGTGTCGAGGAACGGCGAGTACGTGTCGATGTGCATCTCGGCGTTCTTGACGTCGAACTGCATCAGCCGCAGGAAGCTCGCCCCGAACTGGAGCCGGTCGGCGGCCTTGTGGTCGGTCACCCCGTCGCCGTTGAGGTCGATGTTGCCGCCGGCGTCGACCTTGTCGGGCCACAGGCCGCTCGCGGGCACCGTGTAGAACTGGTAGTCCGCCAGCAGCTCGACGACGTCGTGCGACACCGTCACGCCGACCTTCGACTTCAGGTTGATGCCGACGCCGTGCTCGTGCCCGGCGAGGATCAGGAAGACGTTCGGGTTGTTCTCGACGACGCCCTTGTACAGGGCGGAGCCGTCCGGATCGGAGAACGCCGCCCCGCGGCCGTCGGGGTTGGCCGACGGCTTGAGGTAGTCGTGGGACAGCAGGATCCCGTTGCGGTCCTTGTACCGCTTGAAGATCGAGTCAGCCCAGCGGGCCTCGGCCGGGGTGACGCCGTACGACAGGCCCACCGCGACGAAGTCCAGCCCACCCGCGCTGAACAGCACGTAGTTGTTCTGGTTGTCCTTGCCCGGCGTGACCGTGCCGTCGGCGTTCACGACCTCGTCCCACGCGTGGTACGACGCGCCCGCCGGCCACGACTTCGCCACCCCGTAGTACCGGTCGGCGCTGAACGTCCGGCTGAACCGGGAACCCGGCCCGGTCTCGGCGCCGAGCTGGTTGTCGTGGTTGCCGGCGATGACCTGGTTGACGACCTTGCCGTCGTCCAGGATCCTCTGGTACTCCGACGAGACCGCCAGCTCCTTCTCCACCTGCTCGTGCAGGCCCGGCCGCACCAGCGTGCCGTCCGGGTTCTTGGCCAGCGGGTCGTAGTAGTCGTTCTCGATGACGTCGCCGGTGTGCGCCGAGTACGCGATCTTGCGGCTGGCCGCGTTGTCCGCGATCCACTGCGTCTCGGCCCGATACGCCGCCTGCCAGATCGCCTGCTCCGCCGCCGCCATCACGTCCGACGGCTCGGTCTTGCCGTCCCAGTCGTCGTACGTGCCGCCCGCCGCACCCTCGGTGATGTACTGCGTGTCGGTGAAGTGCGAGATCGCGAAGTCGTACGTGCCCGGCTGCTCGAAGTGGTTCTTGTCCGCCGCCGCGGACGCGTCGCGCGGCGACAGGTCGTCGGCGAACGGGTCCTCACCGGTGACCAGCACGTGCACGGTCGTGCCGTCCCGGTACCCGGCGGCCAGCGGCGCGGTCAGCACCGTGCTGCGCCCGACCTGCCCGCGCGAGCTGGTGAGCACCGTCCACTGCCCGGCCGCCTTGTCCCACACCCGCAGCGCCACCAGCCGCTTCGGGTCGATGACGCCCTCCCACCGCAGCGTCGGCGACGCGGCGGTCTCGGCGAGCGTCAGGTCGTAGCGCTGGAACACCACGTCCCGGCCGAACGGCGTGTCGACCGTCTGCCCGTCGAGCGGCCGCAGCGACTCGACCTTGACGTTCGTGTCGTGGGCGACGTCGAGCGTGGTCGGCACCGCCAGCGCCTCGCCCTGGTAACCCGAGGTCGGCGTCACCACGTCGGCCTTGGTGAACGTGGCCGTCAGCGGCACGCCCTCCTCGCCGGGAATCCGCGCCGACAGCCGCGCCGACGGCGCGTTCGGGTCGGACACCGTCGAGCTCAGTTCGGTCGGGACGTCCGGGATGCTCGCGCTGGTGAAGCGGATCTCCCGCGTGCCGGTGTTGCCGAGCGTGTCGGTCGCGGTGACCGCGATCGTGTGCGCCCCGGCCGGCAGGCCGTGGCCGATCTGGTCACCCTGCTGCACCGGCTTGCCGTCCAGCGTCATCACCGGCGTGCCCACGACGCCCGAGGCGTCCTTGACCTTGACGTTCAGCGCCACGGTCGCGACGAGCTTCTGCCCCTGCGCCGGCACGCTGCCGTCGATCTCCGGCGCGGTGTTGTCGACGGTGAACCGCCGGGTGGCGGTCTTGCCGCCGACCACCGCCGTGATGGTGTGCGCCCCGTCCGCCAGCTTCGTCGTGTCGACGTCGGCCCGCGTGCCGAGCACCGGCAGCGCCGCGCCGTCGGCGGCGGTCACCTCGAACAGCATCGCCTTGAACAGCGCACTGTTGAAGCTGCTGCCACAGGTGCCGTCACCCATGTGCACGGTCACCGGCGAACCCGCCGGGTAGCTCGCCGCGCCGATGGTCACCGTCGTCTGCGCGAGCATCCTGGTCAGCGGCGTCGCCTTCGCCCCCGCCGGGAGCAGTTCGAAGTCGCGCAGCGTGAAGTCGTCGAAGTTGTCGCAGCCGCCCGGCTTCGCGCTGCCGTGGTCGCTGCCCGCGACGAACTCCAGCACGTTGACGCCCGGCACCAGCCACTCGTTCGGGAACGCGAGCTCGGCGGTCTCCTTCTCCCACACCCCGAGGTCCAGCGGGATGCCGTTGATCAGGACCTTGTTGTCGTACCCGTTGTCGGTGCCGTTGCCACCGATGAACAGTCGCAGCCGCGCGTCGCCGCCGCTGCCCAGCGTGCCGACGGTCCGCGCCGTCGGGGCGCCGGCGATGTCGAAGTGGAACTCGGCGTCCTTGTTCGGCCCGCAGGTCCCGTCGCCGAGCACCAGCGACGCCGCCGTCGTCTCCGCCTTGGTCTCCGTCGTCCCCGTCGTCGTCACCAGGTACGTCGTGCCCGCCGTCACGGTGCCCGACAGGCTCAGCGCCAGCTTCGCCGAAGCCCGGGTCACCTTGAAGTCGTCGTGGTTCGCGCAGGTCGCGCCGTTCGCGGTGCCGTTGTAGTCACCGGTCCGGACCTGCACGACGTTGTCACCGGACCGCAGGAAACGGGTCGGGAACCGCAGGCTGACGTCCTCCGCACCCAGCGCGCCGAAGTCGCCGCCGAGGTCCACCCGGTTGCCGTTGACCAGCACGAAGTTGTGGTACTTCGCCTCGGCCGAGTTGCCCGCCTCGACGGTGAAGCCGAACGTCGCCGTCCCCGCCGCGAGCGTCTCCGCGTTCTCCACCGGCTTGCCGTCGATCGCCAGCGACTCGACCGTGTCACCGCTGCCGTTCGGCAGCGCCGCGGTCACCAGCTGCGTGCCGCGCACGAGCGCGCCGTCGGCGGGCGTCACCTTCGCCGCACCGGTCGGAGCGTTGTTGACCTCGACGGTCACGCTGGTCCGCGCGCCCGACTCCGTCGTCGCGGCGACCGTGTGCGAGCCGTTGGCCAGCTTCGTGGTGTCCAGGTTTGCGCTCAGCCCGGCGGTGCTGCCCGGCTCGCCGGAGACGACGAACGTCAGCGGCTGGCTCAGCAGGCGCTTCGAGCTGCCGCAGGTGCCGTCGCCGAAGCTGTAGCTGAACGCGTTCTGCTCGCCGTCGGCCACCACCCCGAGCAGGCCCAGGCCGATGCTGCTCAGCGCGAAGTCGTCATAGTTCGGGCAGCGCAGGCCTTCGCCGTACGGCAGCTGCTCCACCCCGACCGCGGTCGTGCTCGTGGTGTCGACCCAGTTCGCGCCGGCCTTGACGGTCACCGTGTTGGTGCCCGCCCGCAGCCACGAACCCGGGAACTCCAACGTGCCGCGCGTGCCGCCGACGACGTCGGGGAAGAAGACCCGCTCGGCGTCGGCGGTGTGCCCGTTGACCACGAGGTGGTTGTGGTAGCGGGCCTCGGTGCCGTTGCCGCCCATGTCGAAGCTCAGGCGCGCGGTGCCCGCGGTCTTGTCGGCGTCGACCGTGACGCCGTCGACGGTGATGGAGACGACCGAGTCGTCCTCCGTGACCGGCCCCGCGTCGACCTGCACGGTGCCTTCGAGGGTCTGGCCGTCCCGCAGGTCGAGGGTAGGACCGCTGCTCGACGCCGCGGCCGGCGAACCGTCCGCGGCGACCGAGACGATCGCGGTGCCCGCACCGGCGACCAGCGCCAGCGCGAGCGCCGGCCCGAGCAGGCGTCGCCGGCTCGGGCGCAATCGGTGGATCATGAGGGGTGTCTCCTTAGCTGACATTCGTGAGCTGCACCGCTGCGACAGCGGTGACACCGACGCCGAACAACGTGATGCCGGCGGCGGCGAGAACAGGGGCCACCCGGGTGGCCAGACGCAGGACCCCGCTCGACCGGGCACCCCGGACGACCACGGAACTGCCGGCGATAGCGAGCAGGCCGACGCCGAACAGCACGACAGCCATCCCGATCCCGAACGTCATCACCAGCAGCAGCGCGAACCCGGGCCGCCCGATGAACAGCCCGGTCACCAGCACGAGAAACGCCGCCGGGGACGGGGTGAGGCCCCCGGAAACTCCCAGCAGCACCAGACCGGGCCGCTTACCGGAGCCATGGCCGTGGCCGTTCGGATCGTGGGGATCGGTCTCGTGCACATGGCCGGAGTCGGCGATTTGCGCGTGGTCAGGGTCGTGCCCATGGTCAGGGCCATGCGAATGAGCGTGGCCGTGCGAAGGACTGTGGCTGTGCGAATGGCCGTGGCTGTGCGAGTGGCCGTGGCTGTGTGAGTGGCCGTGGCTGTGCGAGTGGCCGTGGCCACCAACGTGACGACGCACCAGAGCGAGGCCGGTGGCCAGGACGAGCAGGCCGGCGAGCAGTTGCAGCCAGCCGGTCAGCTCCTCCATGCGCAGCACGTCCGAGAGGGACAGGAACGTCCAGGCCAGGCCGATGACGAGGACCGAGACGGTGTGCATCACGGCCACCGAGCCGCCGAGCCAGGCGGCGTCGCGAATCCGGCCGCGCGACCCGATGAGGTACGCCGCAGCCAGGCTCTTGCCGTGCCCCGGAGCCACCGCGTGCACCGCGCCCGCGACGAACGCGAGCCCGAACGCGAGCGGCGGCACCCCCGGCGACTGGATGATGTCCTGCAACTGGTCCGCGATGGACGCGGTGGGTATCGCGGCGGTCATCGCGCGACCCGCCGGCGGCGACGGCCCGACCAGCGCCACACCATCAGCGCGGCGACGGCGGCGACCAGCACGCCACCGACCACAGCCGCGATCTGGACGGCAGCGCTGCGGCCCAGGTCCGGGGCATCCTGCGCCGGAGCGTCGCCGAGCACCCAGTCATGCGAGGCCTGGTCGGACGCGTACACGGCACGAGCGCCACCCGGACCGGTGGCCAGCGTGCGGTACGCCGGATTGAGGTCGGTCAGGGTCCGGACCGCGACCGCGACCGTGCCGACAGGTCCAGCGCACGTGTAGTCGATGGTCACGCCGGTCCGCGCCAGATCGGCCGGCGCCGCGACGGTGCCCGCACACGCCTGATCGCCGCTGACGACCGTGATCCGCTTCAGCAGGTAGGCCGAGAACTCGGTCGACGGGCCGATCGCCGCGGCGTCCGACGCCTCGTAGAAGACCGCGCCGTCGAGCATGACCCGGTCCTGCGGGAGCAGGCCGAGTGACACCCCGAGCAGCGTCAGGTCGTCGACGCCGCCGACCTTCCAGCGGACGCGCACGACCTCGGGGCGTACGGCGTCGGCTGCGATGGCGATGGTCTGCGGATCGCCGAACGGGTGTGCCTGCGCCGGGGCCGGCGCGAGCAGGGTGGCCGCGAAGGCCGACAGCGCGAGGGCGATCGTCGCACCGCGACGCGGCCGATGTGCGTGTGGGGGCAAGGGAGGACGCTCCGGATCCCTGAGGTGCTGTGGCGCGCTGGGAGCGCAACCAGCCAGGGACACTGCCGAGCGTTCGAGAACTCACCGGGTGACAGCGGTGATCAGCGGGGATCTTCCACGTGAACAGTCAGTTGATCAATCACGGACGTATATGTGTGAGCAGCGCCTTCGCATGCCGGGGGCGGCGCTGCACACGCCGCCCCCGGAAAGTGCACGGGCCTACTTGGCTGCGGACAGTCGGCGCAGGTCCGCGGTGGTGACCTGCAGCGTGTTGCCCTGCGCCCGGTTCAGCCCGCCGGAGGCGTCCAGCTGGTACTGCGCCTGGTTGGGGTTCAGCAGCGCGGCGGGGGCGTCCGGGTACGTCGCGAGGAACAGCACGTAGGTGTCGCCGCCCTTGAGCTTCGTCGCCTCGGCCTGGACGTAGTTGACACCCTTGTACAGCCCGCCCAGCTGACCCACATCGATCTGCTGACCAGGCTTGGCGTCACCCTTGTACACCTTCACCACCTCGATCTGCCGGACCGTGATGACGACCACGTCCTCAGCCGCGCCGGCCTGCTGGCCGGTGCCCGCCTGCGGGTTGGCCTTCGGGTCCGTGCCACCGACACTCGGGCGCAGCTCCTGGACACGCTCAGCCGCGCCGATGCGGGCCTCGACGACCAGGTTGGCCTTCTGGTACAGCGCATCGACGGACTCGTACGTCGGGTAGGAGCCGTGGTACTCGACGGTCTCGGTGCCGCCGCACGCGGCCAGCGCGACGGCGGCGAGTACCGCGACGACGATCGTGCGTACGCGATTCATGACTGCCTCCGTCAGGGGTAGTAGGAGTTGACGTCGTTGATGTCGTACTGCTGCGGTGTGGTCTGCGAGTCCCACAGCCCGTACTTCATCCGCGAGGCCTGCGAGGTGCTGGGATTGTCGGCGAGGTTCAGCCCGTGGCCGAGTTCGTGCACGAACACCGCGGTCACGAAGTTGCTGAAGTTGCTGGCGTCCGCGGCGATGGTGCGGGAGTTGAGCTTGATGTCGAAGTACCGGCCGAAGTTCCAGTGCGTGGAGTACAGGCCGTACCAGGTGTTGGAGTAACTGGCCGCGGTGACCCAGGACGGCGCCGAGGACGACTTGGTGATCCACACCGGCGTCGCCGTGACGTTCCAGTTCGAGATGGCCTTGTCCATCGGACCCTGCCACTGGCTGTTGTAGCTGTACGGCTTGATCTGGAAGTCGGCGTGGGCCATGCCGTTGCCGCTGAGGGTGGCGCCCGCCGGCGCCTGCCAGGCGATGGCCGCGACCAGCGCCGTCACGAACGCGGTCACGGCGTGGCCCAAGGCCCGCCGCGTCCCGCTGCGGCGTGGCCGCACGGAAGGGAATCTCATGCTTGCTCCCCGTGAATCTGTCGCATTCGGAGATGTGCGGCGTCGCGATCGCCCTGGCACACCGGCGGTGTAACAGATCCGCACCGCAATGTACGGCCCCCGCCGAGACTCACCCTAGCCCACACATCGTAACGTTTCCACCTGTCTATATTTCACTGCGTGAGCAACAGTTGCGCGGTGCGTGATCGAAGATCCGGTCCCGATCCCATGCAACCGTCGCGGCCCGGCGTTCCGTGTCATACCCGTACCGGCCACGGAACCAGCACAGGAACGGGGCGAGATGGATCGTGACGGCGAGTTCACGGCCTACTGCGCGGCGCGGAGCGCGACGCTGCGCAACACCGCATACCTGCTCTGCGGTGACTGGCACCTGGCCCACGACCTCACCCAGACCGCCCTGATCAAGCTGTACCTGGCCTGGTCCCGGGTGAGCCGCCACGCGACGATCGACGCCTACGCCCGCCAGGTGCTCGTGCGGGTGTTCCTCGACGAGCGCCGCCGCCCATGGCGGCGCGAACGCGGCGTCATCGACCAGGCGCTGCTCGACCGCCCGACGCACGACCCCGCGATCGCCGAACGGATGGCCGTGCGAGCCGCGCTCGCCGAGGTGCCACCACGCCAGCGGGCCGCGCTCGTACTGCGGTTCTGGCTGGACCTGTCGGTCGACCAGGCAGCCGAGGCGCTGCGGTGCTCCCCCGGCACCGTGAAGAGCCAGACCGCCCGCGGCCTGGCGACCCTGCGCGCCGCACTGGAACGGATGCCCGAACTCGTGGAAGGACAGCGCAGATGAACGACGTCAGGGAGGCGTTCGGGAAACTGCTGGAAGAACCGGCGCCACCGCCGGCCACCGCCGAGCAGCTGCTCGGGGCCGCACACCGCGCACGGACCCGGCGGCGACGCACCCTCGGCGTGACCGGGGCCGCGCTCGCGGTCGTCGCCGTGATGGGGGCGGGGTGGCTGATTCGGGTGGAAGGGAAGCCTCCGTCGCCGGCGACGACGGCCAGTCCGTCCAGGGGGCCGCGCTTGTCGGAGGCGACCGCCCGGCTTGTCGCGCAGCGCATGGAGAAGACGCTGGACGACATCCTTCCGGCAGCTGCCGAACCGCTCGGCGCGAGTTCGGAGTGGGGCGGCGACGGCAGCAGCCCGGCGGACGGGATCGCGACCGTGGGCGCGTACGCCGACGTGTTCGTGGGACCGCACCGCGGGCCGCTCGCCGGCGGGCAGGTGCTGGCGTACCTGCTGGCCACCACGGAGACAGGAGACGGCGACCTCTGCACGCTCGCACCGGACCGCCGCCTGCTGCGGGGCACGGAGATCGGCTGTGAGGTGCTGACGGTCCGCGGCAGCAGGGTGCGGGTCGGGCGCATGCTGGAGTCCGTCGCGCCGACCCGGGTCGCGAGCGGGTACGTCGAGTTCCATTACGCCGTCCGTTACGTCGACGGGTGGACGGTCATGGTGTGGGAACTGCCGTACACGAGGCAGCCGGTCAACAATCCAGTCGCCGACGGCGCGGTGCCGATGCTCGACCAGCCGATATTCAGCCCACGGCAACTGGCGGAGCTGACGCTGGAGCCGGGATTCGCCCCACCGGGCTGACCTCAGCCGGAGTCGACGCGCGGACCGAAGGGGATTCGAACCCCCGGTGGGGCTTGGCACGCCAGCGGCCCCACGCACCTTCGAGCCGCCCGTGCGTGCCCGGCGTTCGGCCCTCGGCGCTGCAATAACCCGGCTCTGCCACCGGTCCGACCGCAGTATGGCTCGAACCCGTCAGCCACGCAGCGCAGTTTCCCAAGGCCCGGTCACGACCGCAGGGCCTCCCGGCCGATCCGCCCTGCCGCACGGGCGTGCGATCCGCCGGCAGCGAAACGTTTGATGGTCAGTCCAGCTTCCGCACCTCGGGCGGCTCGATGCCCAGGCGCCGCAACGCGCTCGCCCGCACCACGCAGACCCATGAGCAGCCACCGGTCCCGTCGGCGCGCCGCACCGTGTAGTGGTTGATTCGAATCTCGTCGGCGGTGAACGGGTCCCAGTCCATGCGCCACCGGAACAGTCAACGCTCCCAGGCCCGGTGCCACACCCGGGCCTTGATGCTGCTGAAGTAGAACACGGTCGCAGCCCGTCGAGCTTGTCCAGCGTGGCCGGGTCGAGGTCGACCTCCGGCTCGGCCGCCAGGTAATGAGACACGTCCCAGCGGGGAACGAGGGCCAAACGTGGTTCTTGACCCGTTCGACGATGTACCTGGGAACGCCGAGCAGGTCGGCGATGCTGTCTGCGCGACGACGTACGGTGCCGCGATGCCGAGCGTGCCGACGGCCTCGGCGGTCCACAGCGGCAGCCGTGCGAGCAGGATCGACACCAGCTCGCCGATCAGGTCCGCACGAGCGTGCGCACCAGCGTGACCACCGAGCCGCTCATGGCAACGACTGCTTTCATGCCCTCGGCGGCCCGCCTCAGTCCGGCCAGCAGGTCGAGGGTCTCACCAGCCTGCTGCCGGGTAGGCGACCGCGGCTGGTCCGTCCCAGTCCTGGATCTGGCCGGCGACGGCGCGGCTGTACAGATCGGCGATGTCGGCGTGCTCAACGGCGATGTTGTGCCAGGTCTGAGCGTTGGCGGCGACCTGGTCCGGATCGCCGGCGAGCCAATCCAGTGCCTGCGACAGCGGCTCGACGTGTTCGACACACCAGCGAAGCCGGCGGTCACCAGCGCGCCGACTGGGTCGAGCACCCATACGGCCGCCTCGGCGACGGTCCTGACCCCGCCGAGCGTCCCGTCGACCCAGGAGCCGTTCTCGACCCCAGTGACGATCATCTCGACGGACTCGGCGATCCCGACACCTGAGTACCAGGTCGTGGAGTCGACACGGTTGGCGACCAGTACGTTGCCGCCGTCGTTCACTCCGGACGCCTGTCAGCCACCGTCGCGGTCCGAGTGGACGCGGCGAGCTCAGCGTCCTCGTAGGTTAGGGCTGCCGTTTGCAGCGCTTCACTACGACCGCGCAGGTCGGCGGCTGCCGCACGCATCGTCGCCGCGATCCGTGACTGCAGCGGCGCTCACCGGCTCCGGGCCGTCGGGCGGATCAGCCCTTGACGACGCAGACGTCGCGATCGGTCCCTAAAGTCGACGCAAAACATTTACACAATAACAGTTGCGCAATAGAGTATGTACAAATTTTTTTGTGGATCTGATAGAATGGCGACATGGCGCAGGAACCACGCGCGACCGCGGCGAAGACCACGGCGCGTATCACCGATCTCCGAACTCTGCGCGCCATCGCGCATCCGGTCCGGCTGAGGCTCTACGAGGTGCTGGCCACGGGCGGGCCGGCGACAGCGTCCAAACTGTCCGCGTACGTGCCCGGCGCGCCGGGATCGCTCAGCTATCACCTCCGCCAGCTCGCGGAGCACGGCTACATCGAAGAGGCGCCCGAGCTGGGCAAAGACGGGCGCGAGCGCTGGTGGCGTGCCATCCCAGGCGGCGTGCGCTGGTCCAACGCCGACTTCGAGGGCCAGCCCGCCGGGCGCGAGGCACTCGCCTCCGCGCAGCAGGTGCTGGTCGCGCGCCAGCTCGAACGCCTGCACGCGTGGCAGGCGGCCGGGGCCGAGCAGTGGGGTCCGGACTGGGCCGGCGCCGCGGTGGCCACCGACACGGTGCTCCACCTGAGCCTGGACGAGCTGCGGGAGTTCGCCGCGGATCTGCACGCGGTGATGAACAAGTGGGGCGAGGCGTCCCGGGCGGCGACCCAGGGTGCCCGGCGCGGCGACGACACCGACCGCGAGCAGGTCTTCGTCTTCACCCACGCGTTCCCGTTCGACGACCGCCCCGGCCCGTCCCGCGGCAACCCGGCCTGACCCCGCGAAGCGGAGGACCCGTGACGACCACCCCCCGGGCCGCCACCGGCCCTGTCGACGTCCCCGAGGCGGCACGGGCCGACGCGCCCCCCGCCGTATGGCGCGACCGCGGCTTTCTGCGCTACCTCGCGGGATTCGGTCTGTCGCTGCTGGGCGACCAGATCTGGTTCGTGGCCCTGGCCTGGGCGGCCACCCGCCTGGACAGCCCCGCCGAGGCCTCGTTCGTGCTGGCCGCGGGATCGCTGCCCCGGGCGGTGCTGATCCTGTTCGGAGGCACCCTCGCCGACCGCTGGGGTGCGCTACGGGTGACCCTCGTCAGCCAGGCGGCGCGGGTGGTCACGATGCTCGCCGCGGTGGTGCTCGCGGTCGCGGCGGAGCCGCGGCTGTGGACGCTCGCCCTCGTCGCGATGCTCTTCGGCGCCGTCGACGCCGCGCACATGCCGGCCGCCGCCGCGCTGCCGCCGCAGCTGCTCCCCCGCGACGCGCTGCCGGCCGGGCAAGGGCTGGTGCAGACCCTGGAGCGGGTCGCCATGATCGTCGGGGCCCCGGTGGGCGGGCTGATCGTCGCGTTGGGCGGGCTGAGCGCGGCCGCCGCGGCCAACGCGCTGCTGTTCGTGGCGGCGCTGGTGATCCTGCGCGCGTTGCGGCTGCGCCCGTCCGCCGACCACGCCCACCCGGCCGGCCCGAGCGAGCCCGAGGGCACCTGGCAGGCGCTGCGCGGCGGCCTCGCGTACGCGATCCGCGAGCCGGTGCTCGGGCCGGTGCTGCTCGTCGTCACCGTGCTCAACCTCGCCATCGCCGCACCGCTCAACGTCGGGGTGGCCCTGCTGTCAGACGCCCGGGGCTGGCAGGCCGCAGGATTCAGCGCGATCATCGCCGGCTTCGGCACCGGGGCGACCGTCGGCGCCCTGTCGGTGGTCCGCTTCCCGCCCCGGCGGCGACCGGCCGCCGTCGGCCTGATCTGGGTGATCGCGGGCAGTCTCTGCATCGGAGCGCTGGGTTTCAGCCCCAGCCTGCTGGTCGCCGTGGGAGCCGCCGCCGCACTCGGCGTGACCTCCGGCCCCGCCTCGGCGCTGCTGCTCGGCCTGGTCCAGGCCAGAACCCACACGAGATACCTGGGCCGGGTCATGGCACTGGTGACCTTCTCCGCGCTCGGCCTCGTCCCGGTGTCCTACACGGCGTTCGGCGCGCTGGTGGAGGCCACGTCGCTGCCCGCGTCCTTCGTCATCTGCGCCGCCGCCGAGCTGCTCACCGCGCTCGCCGCGCTGGCCGTCACCCCGCTGCGCAGGGCGGCGCTGTGACGGCCGGCGGCGCGGTCACTCCTCGTCGACCTCGGCGAGGGTGCGGGGGTCGGTGCAGTCGCCGTGCAGGGTGGGGCTGAGCCAGCCCGAGGCGCTGCGGCGAAAGACGCCGGGCTCGATGGCGCCCGCGCCGTCGGGGAGCAGGCCGTGCAGCTGGTCGGATCCCGGCCCCACGCGGAGCGCATAAAGATCGAGGGCGTATAGCTTCTCAGCTATACGCCCTCGACACCAGTGGTGCGCCGCCAGGGACTCGAACCCCGAACCCGCGGATTAAGAGTCCGCTGCTCTGCCAGTTGAGCTAGCGGCGCTCGTTGGCAACGGAGAGAACCTTAGCATGACGATCCGGGGGTTCTCCAATCGGTTAGCGGACTCGCGGTACGCATCCCCAAACCACCCCAAACCACCCTCCAGAACACCGCATATCACCCCACAACGACGTGCCACATCGCTCGAACTTCCTCACCACACAGCGTCACAACCCCGCCCTGTGAGCACGCTCACGCAAAGATCATCCGTGTCGCCACGCCAGATCCCGAGATTCCGTCAGAACCACCCACACGCCCCACCCGCCTGCGGCAATATGTGAACCGGGACATATCGGCGGTAATGGGTAGGTGGCGTCATGGGTGCACTGCGCAGGTTCGGCATCGCCGCGGCAACGGCCGCGGTCCTCGTACCACTGGCCTCCTGCGACACCGGCGACCCCGCCGGCTTCAAGCAGAACGCGGCCCCCCAACCGGCCCCACCCGCCCAGACCCTGGAACTCACCCCGGCAGCCGAGCAGAAGGACCTGCCGGTCAGCACCGAGATCGGCATCACCACCGCGAACGCCTCGGTCCGCTCGGTGGCCCTGGCCGACGCCAAGGGCCGCCTCCTGTCGGGCCGGATGCGCCCCGACAACAGCGCCTGGATCCCGGACAAGCCCCTGGACTACAAGGGCCGCTACTCGGTCACCGTGACGGCCACCGACGGCCGCCGGGCGATCACGAAGTCGACCTCGTTCACCACGATGGCGGAGCCGCAGCGGCAGGTCGGCACGGGCATGTACCTGTTCGACGACCACACCTACGGTGTCGCGATGCCGGTCGTCGTGGAGTTCTCGGAGCAGATCCCCGAGAAGTCGCGGGCGCAGGTGGAGTCGCGGCTGTTCGTGACCACGACGCCGGCCCAGCCGGGGGTGTGGCACTGGATGAGCGGGCGGCAGGTGACCTACCGGGCGCCGGAGTACTGGAAGCCGGGCACGGTGCTCAGCGTGCGGGCGGCGCTGAAGGGCCTGCCGATGGGCGAGGGCCGGTACGGCGACGACGACCGCAAGGCCACCGCGAAGATCGCGGGCGAGAAGCTGGAGCTGATCGTCAAGAACTCGAACAAGCACATCGACGTCTTCCGCAACGGCAAGAAGGTCAAGTCGATGCCGGTGAGCCTGGGCAAGGCGAGCACCCCGTCGTCCTCCGGCACCATGGTGATCATGGACAAGCAGGAGTCCACCATCTTCGACACCACCGGCGAGCCGGGCGACCAGTACCGGGTGCAGATCCAGTACGCGCAGCGCCTGACCTGGGGTGGGGAGTTCATCCACTCGGCTCCGTGGAGCGTCGGCGACCAGGGCAACCGCAACGTGTCGCACGGCTGCCTGAACGTCTCGCCCAGCAACGCGGTCTGGCTGTTCCAGAACACGCACGTGGGCGACCCGGTGACGGTCAAGGGCACGGGCGTGAAGCTGGAACGCGGCAACGGCTTCACCGCGTGGGACCTGAGCTGGAAGGAATTCGTCAAGGGCAGCGCGCTGCCGGTGCCGCAGGAGCTGCTGGAGCCGGTGCCCGCGGTGGCTCCCTCACCGTCGGTGAGCGCGTCGCCCTCGGCGGCGGTCCCGTCCCCGACAGATTCGATCAACTAGTCCGTTTTGTCACTGTATGCGTCGGTGGTCGTGCTCACTGGATGCAACGCGTAACCTTAATCGAGCGTCTTTGAGGCAGTATTGGACAAGCGCCTCGCGCACACACCCCTCGATCTTGGTGAGGAGCCTATGCCCACCCCCGATCTCCCCGCCCCCATGTCCATGACCCGGCGGCGCGCGCTCACCGCGCTCGGCCTGGCCGGTGCGGGTGTCGCCGGAGTGGCCGGCCTGGCTGCCTGCACGGGCGACAAGTCCCCGATCTGGAACGGCTCGACCGGCGACGGCGACAAGCCGGCCGAGACGCCGCCGAAGGCGACCGTCACCATCAGCGGCCCGACCGCCGACGCCAAGAACGTCCCGGCGAGCGCGGAGATCGTGTTCGCCGCGACCGAAGCCGTGCAGACCACGGTCTCACTGAAGGACGCCAACGGCGCTGAAGTACCGGGCGCCATGCACCCCGACGGCGCCGGCTGGCTGCCGGAGAAGGCGCTGGCCTTCGGCGCGACGTACACGGCGACGGTGACCGCGACCGGTGACGACGGCAAGCCCGCCACCGCCACCAGCACGTTCACCACCATGGCCAAGCCGACGAAGCTGGTCGGCATCAGCAGTTTCCTCGCCGACAACGCCGTCATCGGCGTCGGCATGGTGCTGATCTTCAAGACCAGCCGGGACATCGCCAAGGCCGACCGGGCTGCGGTGCAGCGGCGGCTGATGGTGGAGACCCAGCCGCTCCAGGAAGGCATCTGGACCTGGTACACCGCCCGTGAGCTGCACTGGCGGCCGAAGACGTTCTGGCAGGCCGGCACGCAGATCAACGTGACGGTGCGGGCCGGCGGCCTGCCGATGGGCGGCGGCTACTACGGCCGTCGTGACTCGACGCTGGTCTGCAAGGTCGGGCCGGACCTGCAGCTGCGGGTCGACGACAAGACCCACAAGATGACGGTGCACAAGGACGGCAAGGTCATCAAGACGATCCCGGTCAGCCTGGGCCGTCCGACCATGCCGTCGTCCAGCGGCACGATGATCATCATCGAGAAGAAGCGGAACACCGTCTTCGACACGATGGACGCCCCGAACCCGGCCAACCGCTACCGCACCCCGGTGGAGTACGCGCAGCGGATGACCTGGGGCGGCGAGTTCATCCACGCCGCGCCGTGGTCGACGCAGCACCAGGGCCGCCGCAACGTGTCGCACGGCTGCGTGAACGTGTCCATGGCCAACGCGGCCTGGCTGTTCGCCAACACGCTGGTCGGCACGCCGATCACGACCAAGGGCACGCCCCGCGAGCTGGACTACGGCAACGGCTGGACCGACTGGGACAAGACCTGGGAGCAGTACGTCAAGGGCAGCGCCATCCCGTACGTCCCCCCGGCCGACCCGACCCCGGACCCGTCGACGACCCCGTCGACCGACCCGTCCGCCACCCCGTCCCCGGCCGTCTCCGGCACCCCCAGCGCCTGACGCCCGCCGACGACCTCGCCCCCACCTGGCGCAACTCTTAAGAGTCGCGCCTTCAGACCGCCTCTCGGGCCGCGACTCTTCAAGAGTTGCGGCCCGAAGCACGTCCGGCCCGATGGGCAGGGCCGGGAGGGTGTGGGTGCGGCGGGCAAGCGAAAAGCCCCGGCGGAATCCCGCCGGGGCTTTCTCATCTGGGGTGATCGACGGGACTCGAACCCGCGACCCCCGGGACCACAACCCGGTGCTCTACCAGCTGAGCTACGACCACCATTGCACGCCGCTGACCGTACGGCCGCGGCGACTGACCAATGATAGCCATACCCCCCGGCGCCACGTCGAGCGGGTATCGCTGTGTCCCCGACTACTTACGGCAGGACTGTCGTCGCGGCGATGCGCTTGGCCTCGTCGACGTCCGGGCCGGGCTGCGGGACGAAGATCGCCTCGCGGTAGTAGCGCAGCTCGCGGATGCTCTCGCGGATGTCGGCCAGGGCCCGGTGGGCCAGGCCCTTCTCGGGCTGGCCGAAGTACACCCGGGGGTACCAGCGGCGGCACAGCTCCTTCACCGACGACACGTCGATCATGCGGTAGTGCAGGTGCGTGTCGAGGCGGGGCATGTCCCGGACGATGAAGCCGCGGTCGGTGGCGATCGAGTTGCCGCACAGCGGCGCGGTGCGCGGCTCGGTGACGTACTTGGTGATGTATTCGAGCACCATGTCCTCGGCCTGCTCGACGGTCACCGTGGAGCGGCGCACCGCCTCGGTCAGGCCCGATTTCTCGTGCATCTGCTTCACCACGTCGACCATGCCGTCGAGGGCGGCGTCGTCGGTGTGGATCACGACGTCCACCCCGTCGCCCAGCACGTTCAGGTCGGCATCGGTGACCAGGGCAGCTACCTCGATCAAGGCGTCGCTGCCCAGGTTCAGGCCGGTCATCTCACAGTCGATCCATACCAGATGGTCGGCGCTTCGCAGATCTCCCACCGGCACAGCGTACGCCGTATGGGCGCACTGTCAGTGCCGCCACTGTCGGGCCCACGGGCGTGCCCCGCCGGCCGCGTGGCGGATAGGGTGGCGACCATGTCCCAGGTCCGCACCCGCGACCCGCTCGTGCGGGTGCTCACCGTGATCGCCGTCGTCGTGCTCTGCGCGTTCGCCTTCCAGCGGCTGATGGTGTGGCACGACAGCTTCTTCGACCTGCGCATCTACATGTCCGCCGTGAACTGGTGGGGCGACGGGCACGACCTCTACGACTACGCCCAGCCCGACCGGGTGCAGGGCGCGCTGTACTTCACCTACCCGCCGTTCGCGGCGCTGCTGCTGTTCCCGTTCGGGCTGCTGCCGCTGGGCGTGACCCAGGCGCTGTTCACGCTGGGCACCGTCGCCGCCGTGGTGGTCACGACCTACTGGCTGGTGGCGCCACTGGCGCGGCGGCAGGGCTGGCCGGCCTGGTATGCCGTGGGCATCGCCGCGCCGCTGGTGCTGGTGATCGAGCCGCTGCGCGAGACGATCACGTTCGGCCAGATCAACATGCTGCTGATCCTGCTGATCATGATGGACCTGCTGGTGCTGGGGCCGCGCGGCTCGAAGTGGACCGGCGTCGGTATCGGCGTGGCCACCGCGCTCAAGCTGATTCCCGGCCTGTTCATCGTGTACCTGCTGGTCACCAGGCAGTGGCGGGCGGCGTTCACGGCGATGGGCGCGGCCGCGGGCGTGACCCTGCTGGCCGCCGCGATCGCACCGCGCGCCTCGTGGGACTTCTGGGCCTCGGCGCTGTGGGACACCGCCCGGGTGGGCCGCCTGGACTACACCGGCAACCAGTCGCTGCAGGGGCTGCTGGCCCGCCTGGTCGCGCCGGAGCAGCCCGCGAAGTGGCTCTGGCTGCTGCTGGCGCTGGCCGCACTGGCTTTCGGCATGTGGCGCGCGGCGCGGGCCGGGCTGGCCGGGGACGCGGTCACCGGGCTGGCGCTGACCGGCCTCGTGTCGGGGCTGATCAGCCCGATCACCTGGCCGCACCACCTGTACTGGTTCGTGCCCGCAATCGTGACCCTGCTCGCCGCGGCGCAGCGGGCGCAGGCCGGTCGCCGGTGGGGCTGGCTGGCCTTCGCCGCGGGCGTGTACGCCGTCTGCGTGATCGGCGTCGTCTCGCTGGTGGACTGGGGCGTGGACGCGGTGCCCACGGACACCGTGGGGCTGTTCCTGGCCCGCAACGCGTACGTCCTGCTCAGCCTGGTGCTGCTGGTCTTCCTGCCGGTCAACCGACCAGGGGATTATCCCACGTCAAGGGCCGTATAGCCAGTCTTGTCCGTTCTGACGGTTTTGCCGTAACGTGAACGGCAGGGACAACGTCTCCCCCGGGACAGGTCCCCAAGTGGTGACACCGTTCCCCCGGTGAGAGCGGCCCGTACGCCGGTACGTGCGGGCCGCTCGACTTGTGCTCAGGCTCGCTGCCGCGGGCGGTCCAGCCGCAGCTCGCAGCCCGGCCGGGGCAGCCACACCCGCAGGAACTCCTCGGTGATCACTTCCCGGACCGGCTCGGTCGCGGGCAGCGTGCCGCGCAGCGGCGGCCACGGCAGCTCGGGCGCGGCGACGGTCCGCATCGCGGGCACGGTGACGTCGGCCGTCCTGACGCCGAGCATCGTGTCACCGGGCATCGTGTCGCCGAGATCGATCCCGGGCACCGTGTCGGCGAGCCGGGGGTCCGGCACCGTGGCGGCGGCCTGCAGGCAGGTCGTCATCGGCGCGGCGGCCGGGCCCGTGTAGGGCGCCCCGGCCCATGGAACGGTCAGCGGCGCGCGTGTGCCCGCCTCGAACCCCTGCGGCGCGGGGCCGCCCGGCCCCGGTTCCCGCGGGCTGCGTACCCCCGGCTCGGTTTCCCGCGGCGCACGCTGCTCGGGCGTGGGCAGCAGGGTGACCGCGTCGGGGTCGCCGGGCAGCACCGGCCGGGTGTGGTCGGACAGCAGCGCGGTCAGCGCGCCGTCGCCGTCGGTGTCGGCCGGCGGCTCACCCGTCCGGGCCGGCCAGGACAGGGTCACGAACGCCAGGATCAGCAGCACCATGCCGAGGATGAGCAGGCCCCAGGAGGCCGAGCCGAGCCAGCTCGCGCTGAGCGCGACGTCCAGGGTGGCGGCGTCCGACGGCAGCGCGGGCTCGCCGGCCGGGGTGTCCCGCAGCACCACGACCAGGGCCAGGTGCCGGCCTCGGTCCAGCTGCGGGTTCCAGGACAGCGAGCCGAGCCCCTGCCGCAGCCAGAACCCCTGGGCCAGCGGGTCGCGCGGATCCCGGCCGGGCGCGTCCATCCGGTTGGTACGCAGCACCACCGGCCCAGACCCGATGACGGTCTGCGCGACCTCGGTGTAGCGGATGCCCGCCAGGTACGCGGCGACCTCGTCGGGCGCGGCGACGCCGATGAACGCGGGCGTGCTCGCCGAGCTTGCCGACAGCCGCAGCGTGGTCGTGCCGACCCGCACGTACGGGACGTCGCGCTGGAGCAGGGCGTCGAGGTCGGGCACGACCAGCACCCGGTTCGGGTCCTTCGGCGGGGCGATGGTGGCGTGGAACGCCCCGTCGGGGCTGTCGTGGCCGGACAGCCAGGCCGCACCGCCGCCCGCGGCCAGCGCGGGCACCGCCACGAGCAGGGCCAGCAGACCGACGACAACACGGACAGCGCGCATCGGGTGACCTCCCAGGGCTCGCCGGTGGGGCGGCGAGGCTCTCCGCGCGCCGGTGATCGAGGCGCGCTCTCCCGGGACAACGCGGCCGGGCGCCCGGCAGATGCGGGCACCCGGCCGATGACGACCGTGCGGATGACTAGCGCACCGGCTCCTTGCGGGTACGCGCCAGCGCCAGACCGGCGAGGATCAGCGCCAAAACGCCGGCGATCAGGCCCGCCACGCCGAACCAGTCCGTGTCGCTGCCCTTGGTGTCGCCGACGGCGAGGGTGTTGTCCGTCGCCGGGGTGGCCGCCGCGCCTGCCGCCGCGGGCAGCAGGATCAGCACCGGGGCCGGGCTCTCCGGCTCCGCGCCGTCGTTGGCCGGCGGCTCGATCCAGCGCACCACCGTGCCGTCGGAGTAGGTCTGCAGCGTCTTGAAGACCATCTTGTCGACCTTGGGCAGCGGGCCCATGGACACCGGGAACTCCTGGAACTGGCCCGGCTTGACCGCCGCGTCGGGCGAGGTGGCGGTCCAGGTCAGCGTGGAGACGACCTCGCTGACCGGGCTGCCGTGCACCTCGATGGGGGTGGTCAGCTTGCGCTTGGCCACGGCGACCGTCCAGCCGGGCACCGGCATCGTGGTGACCGACGCGACCGGGGCGTCCTCCGGCAGGTACACCTCGATCTTGGTGGTGTTCGTGTCGTCGGACTCGTTCGGCACCCGGAACGCCACGCGGGCGTAGCCGCCCTGCACGGCCTCCTTCGGGTTGACCGTGACGTGGGCCGACGCGGGCACGGCGACGGCCAGCAGGCCGAGCACCGTCATCGCGACCACACCGAACCGGCGCGTCATCTTCATGCCTGGACCTTTCGTACGGCTCGGAACCGAGCGCTATGAGATCGGCACCGTCGCGGTGACCGAATCCTGATCGATCTCGGAGAGGCGAAGGGTGAAGCGCAGCTGCCAGTCTCCGGGCGTGGGCAGGGTGACCTGCCCGCTGGCGTGGTTGTCGGTGAGTTTGAGCAGCGGGAACGTGATCGGTTCGATGCCTGCCGAGGGCAGCGCCGCGGTGGCCTTCCACTCCACGACCGGCAGCGGCGAGCCGTCGGCCTTGTACGCGTACAGGTGCACCGCGTTGTCGCCGAGCTTCGCCGGGTCGACCTCGACCTGCAGCGTGTACAGCGAGCTGGTCAGGGTCGAGGAGTAGATGACCGGCTGGGCGGGCAGCTGCGCGGTCTCCTGCGCGGTGCGCGCCGGGGTGGTCTGCGTCAGCGCACCGGTCACCGCCAGCACCACGGCGGCGATGGCCAGTTCGGTGGTGACGACCCGGCGCAGCGGGCGCGGGTTGTCGGCGGCCCCGTTGTTCGTCCACCGCCGGGCGAAGAAGGCAGCGGCCAGGATCAGGCCCACCAGCACGATCTTGGCGATCATGAGCTGCCCGTACGTCGTGTCGACCAGCGCCTGCGGCGTGCCGATCTGGATCAGCCCGGACACGACGCCGGCCAGCAGCACGGTCGACACGGCCAGCGCCGCCCAGCGCGACCAGATCGGCAGGATCGCGCCCAGCTCGCGGTTGTCGGCCTGGCGCAGCAGGAAGAGGGCGAGCATGAGCAGGCCGCCCAGCCACACCGCCGCCCCGGCCAGGTGCAGCGCGTCGACGACCACCGACACCGCGGGCACCGGCGACGCGGCCGGGTGCCCGGCCAGCGGCCAGGTCAGCGCGGCCCCGGCGGCGACGGCGAGCAGCAGCACCCGGTCCACGATGCCGTCACGCCCGGCCAGCAGCGGGCGCACCAGGAACGCGGCCACCGCCAGCAGCGCCAGCCGCACCAGCAGCGCGATGCCGTACTGGCTGCCCAGCACGTCGCCGAGATCGCTGCCGGTGACCCCGGTCAGGCTGCTGCCGGTCGAGTACGGGGCCTGCAGGTACAGGCCGGCGAGGGTGACCAGGGCGACCACGCCGAAGCCGGTCCACATGACCCGGCGGGGCCCGCGCTGGCTGAGCCGGGCCGGCCACAGCAGCGTCAGCACCAGCACCGGGCCGACCAGCAGCACCAGCCCGCCGTACCCGATGGCTTTGGCGATCGCGATCAGGTTGCGGATCGTGGTGTCGACCTTCTCCTCGGGCAGCGCCGTCGGGGTGGCCGAGGGCGCGCCGACCGAGAACGTGAAGCCGCCCGGGATCGGGTGGCTGTCGGCCGAGATCACCCGGTAGCTGACCAGGTAGGTGCCCTTGGGGGCGTCCTCGCGCAGCCCGATGCTCAGCACGTTGCCCTCGACCGTGGGCTTGCCGCGGTCGGCCCGCTGCCCGTCCGGCCCGATGATCCGGATCTTGTCGGCGACCGGCGACACCGGCTCGCTGAACGTCAGCGTCACGTCCCGGGGCGCCTCGGGCACCACCGACCCGGCGGGCGGGCTGGTGCGCAGCAGCGCCGCGTGCGCGTACGCCGGGGAGGCGGGCAGCAGCGTCAACGCCAGGAACGCCACGGCCGCCAGCAGAGCCCGGAGCTTCGCCCGGCGGGAACGGGGGGTGGGGGCAGTCATCTGACTCACGGGGCGACCGTAACGGGGCGGGCGGGTTCGCGCGAGGTGGTGGTGCGGCTCAATGCCCACAGCAGCCCGGCCTGCGCCAGCGCGGCGGCGTGGCCGATCTCGTGGGCCAGCGCGGTCACGCCGTCGGCGACGTCGAAGGCACTGGTCATGATCAGGCAGGCGGCAAGCACGAAGGCCACCGGCACGAACGCGCGGGCCCGGTCCGGCCGCCAGGCGGCCAGCGCGAAACCGACCGCGAGCGCGATGTCGAACGAGGCCGCCTCCCGGCCGGTGTGCAGGTCGCCGCCGCCCGCGAACAGCGCCGGCAGCGCCAGCAGCACCTGGACCACGGCGGTCGCGCCGAGCGCGATCCGCAGGATCTGCCGCCGCCCCTGCGCCTGCCGCCGGGCCGCCGACGCCGCACCGTGCCGCTCGGCCGCGACCGCGGCGAGGATCGGCACGGTCAGGTCGGGCACCGCGACCGCCTGCACGCGCACCGCCCGGGTGAGCTGCTCGGCGGCCCGCGACCAGGTGCGGCAGTCCGCGCACCCGGCCAGGTGCCGGTCGAGCACGTCCGCCGCGAGCCCGGCCTGCGCGGCCCAGGCATCGGCCTCGCCGTCCAGCCGCGCGGACAGCCCGACGCGCACCTCCTCGCAGTTCGTCATGGGCGGGTAGTCGCCGCGCGGGGGCGTTCAGTTCCCGCCGGTGTCCCAGGACACGCGTGCCGTCACCGCCGGGGGTGAGCCCGGACGGCGGTTAGGCTTGCTCCCCGTGCCCCCCGTGCCCCGAGACGACACGCTCGCGGACGACGGTGTCCCCGTCGCCCGGGATGGCGGGCGCGCGGAACCGGCCCTGATAACCGAGCTGCCGCTCGCCGCGGCCCAGGCGCGGCAGGCGGACTCCGCCGTCGACCCGGCCACCGAGTGGGCGCTGGCGGCCCGCACCGGCGACCCGGTGGCGCAGGCCGCGTTCGTCCGGTCCACCCAGGCCGAGGTGTGGCGCTTCGTGGCCGCCCTGGTCGACCCGGGCAGCGCGGACGACCTCACCCAGGAGACGTATCTGCGGGCGTTCCGGGCGCTGCCCGCGTTCGAGGGCCGCTCGACGGTGCGCACCTGGCTGCTCGGCATCGCCCGGCGGACCTGCGCCGACCATCTGCGTACGGTGGTAAGGCAGCGCCGGCTGGGCGTCCGCCTGGCCGCACAGGTGCTGGTCAGCGGGCCGCACCCGGACCCGGCGGGCCAGATCGGGGCGGCGCAGCTGCTCGACCGGCTGTCCCCGGAGCGCCGGGAGGCGTTCGTGCTGACCCAGCTGCTGGGGCTGTCGTACGAGCAGGCGGCCGCGGTGCAGGAGGTGCCGGTCGGCACGATCCGGTCCCGGGTCGCGCGTGCCCGCGCCGAACTGGTGGACGACGTCGTTAGCGCCTTAGCCGCCTGAGGCGGCCTCGCGGGGGCGAAGGAGGAGAACGATGGACGAGCGCACCGGCTGGAGCAGGGCCCAGCCGTGGGTGAGCCTGCTGGTCAGGCTCGGTCTGGCCGGGATCTTCCTGGTCGCGGGCGGGCTCAAGGTCACCGACCTGGCCGCCAACGGCCGCGCCGTGAACGCGTACCAGATCATGTCGTACGACGCCGCGATGGTCGTCGGCGCGATCCAGCCCTTCGTGGAGATCGTCGTCGGCCTGCTGCTCCTGGTCGGCCTCGCCACCCGGCTGGCCGCGTGGCTGTCGGCGGGCATGATGGTCGCCTTCATCGCGGGCATCAGCTCGGCCTGGGCCCGCGGCCTGAACATCGACTGCGGGTGCTTCAGCAAGGGCGGCCAGCTGCCGCCCGGGGTGACGCCCAACTATCTTCCGGAGATCTTCCGGGATGTGGCCTTCCTCGCGATGGCCATCTTTTTGATCATCTACCCGGTCAGCCGTTTCTCCCTCGACGCACGACTGGACCGACCGTTCTCCGCCGGACTCCCGGCGGATGACGACGTGCTGGAGGAAGAAAGTGACGAATCGAGCGACCACGCGGCCCCGCGCCGCGAGCGGGCCTGACCTGGGGCGGCGCGCATGAGCGAGCGCAGCGAGCGAATCAGCAGGCCCAGTGCACGTGCACGCGACGAGCGTAGCGAGGAGCGGGCATGAGCAGCAGGAAAGATCAAAACGCCGCCGCCCGGATGGTGCGGGACCAGATCGCCAAGGAGCAGCGCCGTAAGCGCACCATGTGGATCTCCATCGCCGCCGTGTCGGCGCTGGTCATCGCCGGTCTGATCGGCTGGGGCATCTACGCGGGCTCCAAGACGACGGACTACACCGCCCCGAAGGGGGCGAACGCCGCCGGCAACGGCATCGTCACCGGCAGCGGGCCGGTCGTCGTCGACGAGTACGTCGACTACCTCTGCCCGCACTGCAAGAGCTTCCACGACGAGGCGGCCGCCTCGATCGCGCAGCTCGCCGCCGACGGCAAGATCACCCTGGTGACGCACCCGGTGGCGTACCTCGACGGCGCGTCCACCAACCGGTACTCGACGCGCTCGTCGGCCGCCGCGGGCTGCGCCGCCGAGTACGGCAAGTTCACCGAGTTCTCGGACGTGCTGTTCGACAACCAGCCCGCCGAGGGCGGGGCCGGCCCCACCGACGACGATCTGATCGTGCTCGGCCGGCAGGCCGGGCTCGGCGACGACTTCGCCCAGTGCGTACGCGACAAGCGCTTCCTCACCTGGACCAACCACGTCAGCGAGGAGGCCGGCCGGGCCGGGGTCACCGGCACCCCGACCGTCCTGGTCAACGGCAAGCCCACCCAGGCGAGCGCGGCGCAGATCGCCGCCGCGGTCGCCGCCGCCGGCGGAGCCACCCCGTCGGCGAGCTGACCTGAGCAGGAGCAGATGACACCCCTCACGGCACGGCGGGTGGGCGCGGTCCTCGGGACCGCGCTCACCCTGCTGTTCACCCTCGCCTCCCCCGCCGCCGCGCACGGGGCCGACGCCCCCGACGCCACGAACTACCGCACCGTCATCACCGGCACGCCCGACCTGCCCGGCCTCGAAGTGATCACGATCGAGGCGGGCGCGCGGCTGCAGCTGACCAACCACAGCGGCAAGCCGGTCGAGGTCCTGGGCTACAGCAACGAGCCTTACCTGGAGGTACGCCCCGACGGGGTGTACGAGAACATCCACTCCCCCGCCACGTACCTCAACATCACCATCGCGCACGTCGACCCGCCCGCGCACGCCGACCCGACGGTGCCGCCGGAGTGGCGCAAGGTCAGCGACGAGCCGGTGTACCGCTGGCACGACCAGCGCGCCATCTGGACCGAGCCGGCAGAGCCACCCGCCGTGGCCGCCGCGCCGGACCAGCCGCACCGCATTCGCGAGTGGACTGTGCCGATGCGCACCGAGGTGACCCCGTTGCAGGTCACCGGCGTGCTCGACTGGGTGCCGCCGCCGAACCCGGTGACCTGGTGGATCGCCGCCGTCGCCGGTGCGCTGGCCGTCGCCCTGCTCGGCCTGGTCCGCGGCCGCCCCCGCGCGATCACCGTCGTGCTCGCCGTGGCCGCCATCGCCGCCGGTGTGCTCGCGCTCGTGTACGCGGTGGGGCGCGAGATCGACGCGGGCAACCACACCCTCGGCCCGATCCTGCTGGAACTGCTCACGGTGCAGCTGTGGGCCGTGGTCAGCGCGCTGGCCGCGATCGCCGCCGGGGCGTACTCGCTGTCCCGCCGGGCTGCGGGCGACTTCGCGCTGGCGCTGGGCGCGGCCGCGGTCGGGCTGTTCGCGGGCATGGTCAACGCGGCGGTGTTCCATCGCTCGATCGCCCCGATCCCGTGGGGCGACGCCACGGCCCGGGTCATCGTCGCCACCGTGATCGCCCTCGGCGTGGGTGTCGCCGCGGCCGGCATGCTCCGCCTGCGCGGCACCACCTCCGGCAGCGCGGCAGACCCGGCGGACGGCGCTGTGCCGACCGACGTCAGCCCGCCGGCGGCCGGCGCCACCCCGGCAGCGCCCGCCTGACCCCGGGTGGCGGATCGCCACCCGATCCCCGGTCAATCTGAGGTCAGCCTTTCGGTCGGCTATCCCCCCGAACAGGAATCGGGGACAGCGACAACGTTACGAGCGCGTTAAGTTGCGCCCTCAGCAGTCGACCTGGGGGTATTTGCATGCAGCTCATGCTGTGCTGGTTTGCCCATGTCGCGGTGTCCGATGAGGCGCGATCGCAGCGTGCGGTCCGGTTCACGCAGGCGCTCGACGGGCTCGTGCCGGCATCGTGGACGCGGCACGACTTCGGTGGCGAGGACTGGGGCGTCACCGTCCTGCACCCGGCCGACCGGGGAGCGTTCCGGTGGCCCTCCGTGGAGACCGCCGGTCCGGTCACTGCGGTCTCCCTCGGCATCCCCGTCGGGGTCGACGCCGACGGCGGTGCGGCGGCGCTGGCCGAGCGGCTGCTGGCCGCCGAGGACGTGCACCGTGCCGTGGTGCCGCCGTTCGGCCTGCTGGCGCTCGACACCGACCGGTTCAGCCTGCAGCAGGACTGGCTCGGCATGGCCCGGGTGTTCACCGGCACCGCCGACGGGGTCACCGCCTACTGCACCCGGCCCGGACTGCTCGCCACGTTCCTGCACGGGACGCCGCAGCCCGACCTGGCCGGCTGGACCTCGTACACCGTCTGCGGGCACTTCGGCGGGGACCTGTCCCCGGTGGCCGGGACCCGGCAGCTGCGACCGGGTGAGCGGGCGACCGGTCGACGCCTCCCCGGTGGTGGCTGGAGCCTGGACAGCGAGCTCCGGTACGCGGTCGACGACGTGGTCGCCGAAGGGCTCGCCGGCCAGGGCCGCCCCGTCGCGGAGCAGCTCGACCGAGCCGCCGACGCGCTCACCCGCGTCGCCGCCGGCGTGCCCCGGCTCTACGCCGACCAGATCACCCTCGGCCTGTCCGGCGGCAAGGACTCCCGCCTGATCGCCGCCACGCTGGTCGCGGCCGATCGTCTTCCCCGCTTCCTCACCTACACGGACACCGCGGCCGAGGGGCGCGTGGCGGAGCAGCTGGTGCAGCTGCTGCGCGACCGGCGCGGCCTCGATCCCGAACACGTGCTCCGGCTTGCCGGGGCCCCGGCGAAGGTGCTGAACACCGGTCTGCGCGAGCGCGCCCGATACCTGCGCGACCGCTACGACCACCAGTTTCCGTCCAGCTACCTGACCCGCCCGGCCGACTCACCGCTGCCGCCCGAGCGGATGAGCCCGGCCACGTACACCGGCGCGGCCGGCGAACTGGCCGTCGGCTACTGGTATCCGCCGGCCGGCGGCCCGGCGGTCACGCCTCGGCAGGCGGGCATGGGCAAGCTGCTCGCCGGCGCACCCGCGGCGGCCATCGCGCCGGCCGTGTTCGCCGCCGAACGCGACCGGATCGAAGGCATCTTCCAGCACGCGGAGGCGAGGGGCGTCCGCGGGCTGCACCTGCTCGACTACCTCTACCTCGTGGAACGGATGCGCCGCTGGTCCACCTCCGCGTACACCACCGGCATGATCACTCCATTCCTGGCGCCGGGCTTCGTCGCCACCACGTTCGCGCTGACCCCGGAACAGAAGCGCGAGCGGCTGCTGCACACCGGCATCATCGCCCGGCTGGTGCCGGAGTGGGCGGACGTGCCCTTCGTCAGCCTCCACACCGGGCGGTCCACGGCCACCCGCGTCTGGGAGGGCGACGGCGTGGCGGCGGTGAGCGACCTCCTGGACACCGCGGGCGGCACGCTCGCCGGGCTCATGCACAAACCGGCAGTCGAGAAGGCGCTGCGCAGCACCAGGCTGGGTGGTCGCCCGGACGCGCGCATCCTGCAGCAGTTCACCACGCTGGCGGTCGCCGCCGAGCGCCTGGAGCCGGAGACCACGCTCCCGGCCACCGGCAGCACCTACGCCCGGGTCACCGCGCGGCCGGCGGCGTTCGGGCCCGAGAGCGCCCCGGTGCGCCTGCTGCGCCGGATCCGGCACACCAGGTTCGGCAACCGCGTCTGGACCACGGTCCGCCAGCAGGTGCGCGGGCGCTGACGCCCGACGGCGGGTCCCGGTGGCGTCAGGCCACCGGGACCGCGAATCCGTACGGCAGTTCCAGCCGGTGCCGGGCCAGCAGTTCGGTGTCGGACAGCAGCTCGCGGGTCGGCCCGTCCGCCACGATCCGGCCGCCGTCCAGGATCACCGAGCGCGGGCACAGCTGCAGCGCGTACGGCAGGTCGTGGGTGACCATCAGCAACGTCACGTCCAGCCCCAGCACGATCTCGGCCAGCTCGCGCCGCGCCTGCGGGTCCAGGTTGGACGACGGCTCGTCCATGACCAGCAGGTCGGGCCGCATCGCCAGCACCGTGGCGACGGCGACCCGGCGCCGCTGACCCAGCGACAGGTGATGCGGAGCCCGGTCCTTGACGTCGCCCATGCCGACCGCGGCCAGCGCCTCGTCGACCCGCGCCACCAGTTCCGCGCCGCGCAGGCCCAGGTTCGCCGGGCCGAACGCCACGTCCTCGCCGACCGTCGGCAGGAACAGCTGGTCGTCCGGATCCTGGAAGACCAGGCCGACGCGGCGGCGGATCTCGGCCAGGCCGGGCCGGTCCTTCGGGTCGACGGTGCGGTCGCCGACCGACACCGAGCCGGACGAGCCGGTCAGGCCGGACGCGGGCAGGATGCCGTTGAGGTGCAGCACCAGCGTCGTCTTGCCCGCCCCGTTCGGGCCGAGCAGGGCGACCCGCTCGCCGGGCTCGATGCGCAGGCTCACGCCGTGCAGCGCCTGGTGGCCGTCGGGGTAGGCGTATCGCACGTCGTCGAGCAGCAGCGCGGTCATACCAGGAACCTATCCGTGAGCAGGACGACGACGGCGAGCGCGGGCACCACGGCCCCGATCGCCCACTGCCGGGCGGTGGCCACGCTGCCCTCGTGCAGCGCCGCGGGCAGCCGCCCCGTGTAGCCGCGCGAGCGCATGGCCAGGAAGACCCGTTCGCCGCGTTCGAACGCGCGCAGGAACAGTGTGCCGAGCCCGGCGGCGAAGCCGCGCACCTGCCACAGGAAACGCGGGTCGTCGAGCCGGGACAGCCGGGCGATGCGCATGCGCCGCGCCTCGTCGGCGAGCACGTCCAGGTAGCGCAGCATGAACAGGGCGATCTGGGTGATCGCCTGCGGGGTGCGCAGCCGGTCCAGGCCGATCAGCACGTCGCGGGCCGGAGTGGTGCCGGCCAGCAGCAGCGCGATGAGCACGCCGAGCGTGCCCTTGACCAGGATGTTCCAGCCGGCCCACAGGCCTTCGACGGCCACCGACAGCCCGAGCACGTCGGTGCGCGGGCCCGCGGCGAAGAACGGCAGCAGCACCGCGGTCGCCACGAAGGGCAGCTCGATGAGGCTGCGCCGGGCCAGCCACCCGGCCGGGATCCGCGCCAGCACCGCGAGCGCCGCGACGATCAGCGCGTACGCCCCGAAGGCGGGCAGCAGCTCGCGTGGGGTCGCCACCACCACGACGGTGAACAGCACCGACGCGGCGATCTTGACCTCGGGCGCGAAGTGGTGCACGGATGAGTGCCCGTGCACGTACATCGGATGGGTGTGCCCCGCGCCCACGGCTACTTCTCCGCGGCCACAGCGGTCGGGGCCTGCTCGGCCGAAGCATGGCGGCGGCGGCGCACGGCCCAGAAGATCGCCAGGCCGATCGCGAAGGTCAGCGCGACGCCGATGAGCCCGGCCAGGCCGGTCGCGTTGTCCAGGCCTTTGATGCCGTAGTCGGCGAGGAACGAGCCGCCCAGCTCATGGTCGGCTGCCTGCTGCGCGATGCAGCTGCCGCCGGTGATCGCCCCGTCGGCGTCGACGGTGCAGCCGGTGAGGGTGGTCGCGTCGAGACCGTCCGGGGAGCCCGACGCCAGGTAGCTGACACCGCCGGCCAGCGCCGCGGCGACGGCCAGGCCACCGATCACGAAGACCCTGGTCGGTACGCCGCCGGTCACGGGCTGCTCCAGGCGGGAGCCACGCAGCGCGTACACCAGGTCGGGGCGCACCTTGGCCACCGTGGTGACGGCGGCCGCCGCGATGAGGCCCTCGCCGACGCCGATCAGCGCGTGCACACCGGCCATGGTCGCCGAGATCTGCCCGTAGCCGATGGTCAGCGGCACCTCGCCGCCGAGCACGAACTGCAGCACGAAGCCCTGCGAGGCGAGCACCACCGAGACGATCGAGGCCAGGAACACGGCGAGGCCGACGCCCGCGGCGGTGCGCGGCAGCAGCTTCATCAGCGCGACCAGCACCAGGTAGCCGACGGCGGTGCCGAGCAGCGCCATGTTGGAGATGTTGAGGCCCAGCGCGCTGATGCCGCCGTCGGCGAAGACCAGCGCCTGCACGATCAGGACGACCGAGACGCACAGCGCGCCGACCCACGGGCCGACCAGCGCCGCGGCCAGCGCGCCGCCGAGCAGGTGCCCGCTGACGCCGGGCAGCACCGGGAAGTTGAGCATCTGCACCGCGAAGATGAACGCGGCCACCAGGCCGGCCATCGGGGCCAGCCGGTCGTTGAGGTCCTGGCGCGCGCGGCCCAGGCAGAGGGCCAGCAGCCCCACGGCGACCACGCCGTACGCCAGCGAGACCGGCCCGCCGATGATGCCGTTGGAGATGTGCATCGCGATATTCACTCAGCCAGCCTAGGGTTGTTGCAAAAGACTTGCAATAAGCTGCGTCGGTCCTGCCCTCACCTGCGCAGGCAGACGGCACGGATAGGGTGGCCGGTGTGACGGAGAACGTACGACTCGCCCCCGGCGACGCCGCCCCCGACTTCAGCCTGCCGACCGCCGACGGCGGCACGCTCCACCTGTCCGACCTGCGCGGCAAGAAGGTCGTGCTGTACGCCTACCCGGCCGCGATGACCCCCGGCTGCACCACCCAGGCCTGCGACTTCCGCGACTCGCTCGCCTCGCTCACCGCCAAGGGGTATGCCGTCGTCGGCATCTCCCCCGACGCGCCCGCGAAGCTGGCCAAGTTCGTCGAGCGCGACGCGATCACCTTCCCGCTCGTCAGCGACCAGGACAAGGCCGTGCTCACCAGCTACGGCGCGTTCGGCGAGAAGAAGAACTACGGCAAGGTCGTGCAGGGCGTCATCCGGTCCACCTTCGTCATCGACGAGAAGGGCCAGATCGAGCACGCCTTCTACAACGTCAAGGCCACCGGCCACGTCGCCAAGCTCCGCCGGGATCTCAAACTCGACTGACGGGCCGAACCGCTACACTGCGGTTCGGTTCAGCGGGAGTGGCGTAATGGCAGCCGCGCCAGGTTTAGGTCCTGGTGTCCGAGAGGACGTGGGGGTTCGAGTCCCCCCTCCCGCACCATCCTCACCGCCCCGAACCAAGCGTGCGCAGGTGTTCGGCGGCGACGCGCTTCGGGACGCACATGCGCCAGGCGTCGGTGATCAGCTCGGGCAGCTCGTCGGGGTCGAGCGCGGCCATCCTGGCCTCGACCCAGTGGTAGCGCAGGTCGGACGCCCGGGGCAGGAAGAACTTGGCCGGCTCGGCCGCCACCAGCGCGTCGCGCGCCTCCTTCGGAAAGCCGAAGCCCAGCTCCGTCTCGTCGGCGGACAGGGCGGCGAACACGATCCGGCCCACCCGGAACTTGACCCGGTCGCGCACCAACGCCTCGTATGCCCGAGGTAGCGACAACGCGACCTGCCGCACCTGTTCCACCGTGACCATTCGCGCCTCCCGTGCCGCCGGTCGCGGCACCTCTAGCCTGGGCCAGGCGCCGCGTCCACCAGTCTGCCCCTCACCGGTGACATTCCCGACCACACGGCCGGGAAAGGGCGTGTTCTATTGACACATTTAACGGTGTTCCGAAAGGCTCCTTGCGCGAGTCCTTCGACACCCTGGAGGGGCAGTGAGGAAACTTCGAGTCGTGGCGGTGTGCCTCGGCATGGTCGGCGCGATCGCGCTGGTCGTGCCGGCGAGCGCGAAACCCGTCGGTGACGGCGATCGGGCCAGGAACCCGCTCGACGTGTACGTGGGCGAATTGGATCAGAACCAGCTGGAGCAGTTCCGCAAGCTCGGCATCGACAACGAGGAGCTGCGGACCGCGCCGCTGGCCGGCGGCAAGGTGAAGGTCGAGGCGGTGCTCTCCGAAGTGGAGGCGTCGCGGCTGGCCGGACGCGGTGTGCCGCTGTCGGTGAAGATGATCCGCGGCCAGAAGGCCTCGGACGCGCTGCGCAAGCAGGCGCTGGCCGGCAACGTGGTGTACCGGCCGTACAGCGGGCCCGGCGGCTTGCGCGAGGAGCTGGAGAAGATCGCGGCGGAAAACCCGACGATCACCAAGCTGGTGACGATCGGGCACTCGGTGCAGGGCAAGCCGATCCGAGGGATCAAGCTGAGCCTGGGCGCGCGCGTGCTGCCCGACGGGCTCAAGCCGTCGGTGGTCTACAACGGGGCACAGCACGCCCGCGAGTGGATCACGCCCGAGATGGTGCGCCGGCTGCTGCACCACTACGTCGACGGCTACGGCACGAACGCCGAGCTGACCAACCTGATCAAGACGCGTGAGCTGTACTTCTTCCCGGTGGTCAACCCGGACGGCTACGACTTCACGTTCACCGAGGGCAACCGGTTGTGGCGCAAGAACCTGCGTGACAACAACGGCGACGGGCAGATCACGGCGGGCGACGGCGTGGACCCGAACCGCAACTACGCCTTCAAGTGGGGTTACGACAACGAGGGTTCCTCACCTGACCCGTCCAGTGAGACCTACCGCGGCAGCGGCCCGAACTCGGAGCCGGAGAGCAAGGCGCTCGACTCGTTCTTCAAGCGGGTGCGCCCGGACTACTACGTCAACTACCACTCGGCCGCGGAGCTGCTGCTCTACGGCACGGGCTGGCAGGTCAGCACGCCGAGCCCGGACGACGTCATCTACCAGGCGCTGGCCGGTGACGACGCGAACCCGGCGGTGCCCGGCTACGACCCGGACATCTCGGCCGAGCTGTACACCACCAACGGCGACGTCGACTCGCACATGCAGGCCAGGTACGGCACGCTCGGCTTCACGCCCGAGATGACCACCTGCGAGACGGTGTCGAACTCCATTCCGGACGACGAGTGGCTGGCCGAGGACTGCGCCAGCGGCTTCAACTTCCCGGACGACGAGGAGCTGATCCAAGCGGAGTTCGCCAAGAACATCCCGTTCGCGCTGTCGCTGGCCAAGTCGGCGGCGCGGCCGGACGACCCGGCGTCCGTGCTGGGCCACGTCACCCCGCACTTCGTGACCGACAGCTTCGACGTGTCGTACGGCCGCAGCCAGGCCGTCGCCGCGACGATCCGCCGGACGCTGAAGAACGTCAAGGTGAACTGGAAGATCAACGGTGGGGCGACGAAGTCCGGCTCGGTGAAGGAGTGGAAGGGCGGCGAGCGCTACGGCGACGAGAACGACGACTACTACGCCGAGTTCCGCGGCACGGTGACCGGGCAGAAGCCCGGTGACCAGGTCGAGGTGTGGTTCAGCGGGTTCTCCGTGACACCGGGCCGCTCCGGCGCGGTTGCCGGCGACCACTTCACCTACCGGGTGCACGACGACGTCGGCGGCAAGGTGCTGATCCTCGCCGCGGAGGACGTGACGGGCATCAGCCCGGCCCAGGGTGTGACCACGGCGAAGTACGCCGCGGACTACGCCGCGTCGCTGACCGCGGCCGGCTACTCCAGCGACGTGTACGACTTCGACGTGATGGGCCGCAAGGCGCCGCACCACCTGGGCGTGCTGTCGCACTACAAGGCGATCGTCTGGGAGACCGGCGACGACATCATCCTGCGGTCGGCCGGGCAGCCCGGCGGCACCGCGGCGAAGGCCGCGCTCGACATCGAGCTGGCCGTGCGCGACTACCTGAACGAGGGCGGCAAGCTGCTGCTCACGGGCCAGAACGCGCTGTTCGCCCAGTCGGCGGACGGGGCCTACTTCTACCACCCGGACGCGCCGGCGCAGCCGGAGTGCACCGTGCGGGCGTACCCGTGTCTGCCGCTGTTGAACGACTTCATGCAGTACTACCTCGGGGCGTACAACTACGTCAGCGACGGCGGCACCGACCCGAGCGGCGAGCCGTACGACGTCGGCGGCGGGACGGGCGCGTTCAGCGGTTTCGCGGGCACGCTCAACGAGGCGGGCTCGGCGGGCAACCAGACGCACAGCGCATCGTTCCTGACCACGTCGAGCTTCCTGCCCCCGGCACAGTTCCCGCAGTTCACCAGCTCGTCCCCGGTGGACTGGCTGCGCCCGGGAGCGGCCCCGTTCGACCCGCGCACCGGTGACTGGTACCTCTACAGCGACCGGTCGGACGTGTCGTACAAGCGGCTGTCGCGGACCGTGGACCTGACCGGGAAGTCCTCCGGCGAGCTGCGGTTCTGGTCGTCGTACGACACCGAGCCGAACTGGGACTTCATGTTCGTGGAGGTCCACCCGGTCGGCTCGGACACCTGGACCACGCTGCCGGACACCACCGGGCACAGCACCCAGGAGACCGGTGACAGCTGCGCGAGCGGCTGGGCCACCCTGCACCCGTTCCTGGCGCACTACCAGACGGCGGACTGCGCCCCGACCGGCACGACGGGCACGTGGCACGCGCTGACCGGTCCCTCCGGGGGCTGGACGGAGCTCGCCTACGACCTGACCCCGTACGCGGGCCAGCAGATCGAGATCTCGATCTCGTACGCGTCCGACTGGGGCACGCAGGGCCTCGGCGTGTTCCTCGACGACGTGACGGTCAGCGCCGACGGCGCGCCGCTCGCGACCACCTCGTTCGAGGACGGCCTGGGCGGCTTCACGGTCGCCGCACCGCCGGACGGCTCGTCGGGCGGCAGCAACACCTGGGTGCGCAGCCAGCAGGCGTTCGAGGAGGGTTCGATCGTGATCACCCGTGACACGGTCTTCACCGGATTCGGCGCCGAGGGCCTGACCCCGGCAGAGCGCAACGACCTGGTCAAGCGCTCGATGAAGCACCTGCTCGGGTACTGAGTGAAAGGAAGGGCACCTTCCACAACGCATGCGTTGTGGAAGGTGCCCTTCCTTCTGCTCGGGGCGGGCTTCTTAAGATCAGGATCATGCGGTTTGAGCTGGACCCTGAGCTGACGGACGTCGTACGTGAGCAGATCATCACGCTGTGGACCGACGCGTCGAACGCGGGCGGGTCGATCGGCTTCGTGGGGCAGGTGACCCGGGACGACGTCGCGCCGGTGGCCCAGGCGGCGTTCGACGGGATCGCGGCCGGTATCGACCGGCTGCTGGTCGGCTACGACGAGGACGGCGTCGTCGCGGCGATGCTGATCCTGGTCAGTCAGCGGTTCGCGCTGAGCGAGCACTGGCGCACGCTGGGCCGGGTCATGGTGCACCCGCGCCGCCAGGGCCGGGGCGAGGGCGCGGCGCTGATGCGCGAGGGCGAGCGGATCGGCCGCGAGATGGGGCTGGCGGGCCTGCACATCACGGTGCGCGGCGGCATGGGCCTGGAGCGCTTCTACGGGCCGCTGGGCTACCGGGAGGTCGGCCGGCTGCCGGGCGCGCTGCGGGTGGCCCCCGGCGACGACCGCGACGAGGTCCTCATGTGGCTCGACCTCAGCTGAGCTCAGCCCGGAACCGGTCCAGCACCTCGACCTCGTCGCCGACCACGATCTCACCGAACGTGTCGGGGATCAGATTGGAGCCGAACAGCAGCTGCTGGCCGACATTGCGGTGGCGGGCCAGGGTGCGCAGCGGTTCGCGGCCGCGTTCGCCGGTCTCCTGGTCGGTGGTGGTGACCACGCAGCGGCCGCACGGCTTGGCGACCCGGAACACGAGCGTGCCGATGCGCAGCCGCCGGCCCAGCCACTCGTCCTCGGCGAACGGCGGCGCGCCGTCGACCACGACGTTGGGCCGGAACCGGGCCATCGGCAGCGGGCCCTCGTCGGAGCCCGACTCGGCGATCCAGTCGTTGAGCCGGTCCAGCGAGGCGGTGCTGGCCAGCAGCAGCGGGAAGCCGTCGGCGAAGGAGACCCGGTCGGTGGGCACGGCGTAGTCGGGGTCGACCGGGCGGCGATTCGCCGGGTCGTCCATCCAGACCAGCCGCACGTCGCGGCCGAGTTCCTTGCTGAGCAGCGCGTCGGCGTCGGGGCCGGCCGCGGTGGCGGTCATGCTGATGCGCCCCCACAGCGTGGCGGTCACCAGCGGGTCGGGCGCGGGCTGGGCGACCAGCAGCGGCTCGCCGCCGGGGAAGGACAGTTCCAGACCGCTATCCACCGGCACGGCCCGCAGCAGGGCGAGCCGGGCGACATCACGCTGCGTGATCTGTGCCCCGTCCGGGTCGATGATCATCCAGCGGCGATCGCCGGCCAGACCCCAGGGCTCGACGGTCGCCCGCTGGTGATCGATCCGGCGGCAGCCCTTGATCGGGTACGTGTGCAGCGCGCTCACTCGCATGACGCGACGTTATCAGCGCGTCACGCGAACGGATGGTGCTCCGTGCACCCGGGCGGTCAGCGCCAGGCCGCGCCGATGCCGTCGCCCGGGTACCAGTGCTCCTTGGGCTGCTCGCGGAAGGCCAGGAAGCGGCGGCCGGTCTTCTCCGCGTGCTTGAGCAGCACGGTGGTGATGGTGACGTTGTCGGTGAGCAGCAGCGCCCGCTCGGACAGGTGCGGCTCGACGGCGTTGAACTCGCGCTGCTCGTGCCCGGCGCTGTGGTCGCTGTCGTGCAGGAACATGTCGACCGGGCGGTCCATGGCGTCGAGTGTCGCGATGGAGTCGCCGATGACCAGGTCCACCACGCCGGCCCAGGGCTCCGCCTTGGCCAGGTAGCCGGCCTCGGGGTTGATGTCCAGGGAGGTGACCCGGCCCGGGTGGCCTTCGGCGGCGTTGCGCAGCAGTGCCGCAGCCAGCACGCAGGTGCCCAGGCCCTTGTCCACGCCGGTCTCCACCACGTGCTGCGGCTTGCGCGCCCGGACCAGGGCATACCAGCCGACCCGGCGGGCGTAGCGGACCTGCTTGTCGGCCAGGCCCCGGCGGGCGGAACGGGCGGTGGTCTGCTCGATGTGCGTGCGCAGCGCCGTGTCGGACTCGATCTCGGCCATCCAGCCGCGCACGTCGGCGACGGGGGCCTCGGCGACGATGCTGACGAACCAGGCGAGGTGCTCGCGGTTCAGCGGCGTCAGGTCATAGGTGTAGTTGTGGTGCTCGCGGGAGGTCACCAGCCAGCGCGCGGACTGGCGGATCACCTTGGCGTCGTGCTTGGCGACCCTGGCCAGACGCTTGGGCAGGGCGGCCAGCGGGGCCAGCGCGGTGCGCGACACGGCCCGCCTGATCCGGGTCTTGCGGTCGGGCATGGGGCGCACCTTCCACCGGCGAACATGAATTCGTGTGCGAGTTCTATCATGTCCGGCCGCCCCGCGGACAGACCCGAGATTGTCGCTGAATGAAATTTTGCATACAGTGTCGCTGTGAATGTGGTGCCAACAACCGATGCGCCGACCGGGGCTGCGGCTGACGTGCGCTCGCTCGTGCAGGGTGCCCGGCTGACGCCCACCCAGCGGCGCATCGCCCGCGAAATCGTGCACCACGCCGACACCGTCGCCTTCCTGTCCGCCGCCGAGGTCGCCGAGCTGGCACAGGTCAGCCAGCCGTCGGTGACCCGCTTCGCGATGGCGCTGGGCTTCGACGGCTACCCGGCGCTGCGCCGTCGGCTGCGCGAGCTGACCGCGGGGCCGCGCACCGCCACCGCACCGAACGGCGACAACGACCTGCAGCGCGCCGTACGCGACGAGATGGCCAACCTGAACCGGCTGGCCGACCACCTCGCCGACCCGGCCGCCGTGCACGCCGCGGCGGGGCTGCTCGCCGCCAGCCGCCCGCTGCCCGTGGTCGGCCTGCGCGCCGCCGCCCCGCTCGCCGGCTACTTCGGCTACTTCGCCGCCAAGATCCACCCCGAGGTCCGGGTGCTGGACACCGGCGGCAGCCTGCTCGCCGAACGGCTCGAACAGGCCGCCGACTCCGGCGCGCGGGCCGTGCTGGCGTACGCGCTGCCGCGATACCCCCGGGAACTGCGCGACGCCCTCACCGAGGCCCGCGGCCTGGGCCTGAAGATCGTCGTGGTGACCGACTCCCCGGTCAGCCCGGCCACCGACCTCGCCGACGTGACGCTCACCGCCGCGGTCGGCTCCCAGCTCGTGTTCGACCTGCACACGGCCCCCATGGTGCTGACCATGGTGCTGCTGCAGGCCATCAGCGACGTCGACCCGGCGGCCACCCAGCGCCGGCTCGAACACTTCGAGAGCTCGGCCACCCGCCGCGGCGTCTTCACGGAATAGGGGAAACGATGGAGCAGATCATCCGTGCCGCTACCGGCACCACCCGCACCGCGCTGGGCTGGCCCCAGGAGGCGGCGATCCGGATGCTGTGCAACAACCTCGACCCGGACGTCGCCGAGCGCCCGCAGGACCTGGTGGTGTACGGCGGCACCGGCAAGGCGGCCCGTGACTGGCCCAGCTTCCACGCGCTGATCCGCACCCTGACCACGCTCAAGGACGACGAGACCATGCTGGTCCAGTCGGGCCGCCCGGTCGGCGTGTTCCGCACCCACGAGTGGGCCCCGCGCGTGCTGCTGGCCAACTCCAACCTGGTCGGCGACTGGGCCACCTGGCCCGAGTTCCGCCGCCTGGAGCAGCTCGGCCTGACCATGTACGGCCAGATGACCGCCGGCTCCTGGATCTACATCGGCACGCAGGGCATCCTGCAGGGCACCTACGAGACGTTCGCCGCCGTCGCGGCCAAGAAGTTCGACGGGACCCTGGCCGGGACGCTGACGCTGACCGGCGGCTGCGGCGGCATGGGCGGCGCGCAGCCGCTGGCCGTCACCATGAACGGCGGCGCGTGCCTGATCGTCGACGTCGACAAGACCCGCCTGGACCGCCGGGTGCAGACCCGCTACCTCGACGTGGTCGCCGACTCCCTCGACCACGGCATCGAGCTGGCCCTGGCCGCCAAGCGCGACCGGCAGCCGCTGTCGGTCGGCGTCGTCGGCAACGCCGCCACGATCTTCCCCGAGCTGCTGCGCCGCGGCGTCGCCATCGACATCGTGACCGACCAGACCAGCGCCCACGACCCGCTGTCGTACCTGCCCGAGGGCGTGTCGATGGAGCAGTGGCAGGCGTTCGCGGCCGACAAGCCGGAGGAGTTCACCGAGCGGGCCCGCGCGAGCATGGCCAAGCACGTCGAGGCCATGGTCGGCTTCCTGGACGCGGGCGCCGAGGTGTTCGACTACGGCAACTCGATCCGCGGCGAGGCCCAGCTCGGCGGGTACGACCGCGCGTTCGCGTTCCCGGGCTTCGTGCCCGCGTACATCCGGCCGCTGTTCGAGGAGGGCAAGGGACCCTTCCGGTGGGCTGCGCTGTCCGGCGACCCGGCCGACATCGCCGCCACCGACAAGGCCGTGCTCGACCTGTTCCCCGAGAACGAGTCGCTGTCGCGCTGGATCAAGATGGCGCAGGAGAAGGTCGCCTTCCAGGGCCTGCCCGCCCGCATCTGCTGGCTCGGCTACGGCGAGCGCGACAAGGCCGGTGTCCGGTTCAACGAGATGGTCGCCGACGGCACCCTGAAGGCCCCGATCGTCATCGGCCGCGACCACCTCGACTGCGGCAGCGTCGCGTCCCCGTACCGGGAGACCGAGGCGATGCTTGACGGCTCCGACGCGATCGCCGACTGGCCGCTGCTCAACGCCCTGGTCAACACCGCCTCCGGTGCCTCGTGGGTGTCCATCCACCACGGCGGCGGCGTCGGCATCGGCCGCTCCATCCACGCCGGTCAGGTCACCGTCGCCGACGGCACCGCCCTGGCCGCCCAGAAGATCGAGCGCGTCCTCACCAACGACCCCGGCATGGGCGTCATCCGCCACGTCGACGCGGGCTACGACTTCGCCGCCGAGGTCGCCACCGACCGCGGCGTCCGCATCCCGATGCGTGAGTCATGAGCGCTTTTGGGGAGTTGTGGGCGCAGCTGGCGCCGGTGGGGCGGGACGCGGACTCCGGCGGTTACCTGCGCTACGCGTTCGGGCCGGCCGAGATGACCATGCGGAGCTGGTTCGTCGAGCAGGCCAAGGCGCGTGACCTGCTGATCGAGGAGGACGGCAACGGCAACATCTTCGCGTGGTGGGGTGATCCCGCCGCGGGGGACGCCGTGCTGACCGGCTCGCATCTGGACTCGGTGCCACACGGCGGGGCGTACGACGGGCCGCTCGGTGTGGTCAGCGCCCTGCTCGCGGTCGACGAGCTGCGGGCCCGGGGTGTCACCCCGGCCCGCCCGATCGGCATCGCGGTCTTCGCGGAGGAGGAGGGCTCCCGGTTCGGGCTCGCCTGCCTCGGCTCGCGCCTGCTCGCGGGCCTGGTCGACCCGGCCGCCGCGGCGGCGCTGACCGACCGTGACGGTGTCACCCTCGGCACGGCCATGCGCGAGGCGCTCGGCTCCGGCCCGGCCGGGGCCCGGCCGGACCTGCTGGACCGGATCGGCTGCTACGTCGAACTGCACGTCGAGCAGGGGCGCGCCCTGGTGAACCTGGACCGCCCGGTCGCCGTGGCCAGCGCGATCTGGCCGCACGGCCGCTGGCGGCTGGACTTCACCGGCGAGGCCAACCACGCCGGCACCACGCTGATGGCCGACCGCCGCGACCCGATGCTGACCTTCGCGTCCACCGTACTGGCGGCGAACGACGAGGCCCGCCGCCTCGGCGCGCACGCCACGATCGGCCGCGTCCAGGTCTACCCGAACGCCACCAACGCCGTCCCCGGCAAGGTCAGCGCCTGGCTCGACGCCCGCGCCGACTCCCCCGACACGATGGAACAGGTCGTCGCCGGCGTACATCTGCACGCCCAACATCGAGCCCTGACCGACGGCACCAAGGTCACCCTGACCGCCGAGTCTGTCTCCCCCGAGACCGAGTTCCACACCGGCCTACGCGACCGCCTGGCAGAACTCCTCGACGACGCCCCGATCCTGCCCACCGGCGCCGGCCACGACGCAGGCGTCCTCAGCGCCTTCGTCCCGACCGCGATGCTCTTCGTCCGCAACCCGACCGGCATCTCCCACTCCCCTGCCGAACATGCCCCCGACGCCGACTGCGAATCCGGCATCCAAGCCCTCGCAGCCGTCCTCCAGGACCTCGCGTGCTGATCCACTGCCAGTACGCCTGGCTCCCCGACGGCGTCGCCCCCGACGTCGTTCTGGAGATCCGCGAAAACCGCCTGGCCCGCATCACCCGCCTCCAAGATCGTGACGATCTGGCGAGCGGAGCGGTGTATCGGAGTGGGTTGATGATGCCGGGATTCGCGAATGCGCACTCCCATGCGTTTCACCGGGCCTTGCGGGGGCGGACTCATGCCGACCGGGGGTCGTTCTGGACCTGGCGGGAGCAGATGTATCGGGTGGCGGCGGCGCTGGATCCGGACTCGTACTACCGGCTGGCGCGGGGCGTCTACGGGGAGATGGCGCTGGGCGGGATCACGTCGGTGGGCGAGTTCCACTACCTGCACCACGGGCCGGACGGGACGCCCTACGGCGACCCGAACGCGATGAGTCACGCGCTGATCGCGGCGGCGCAGGACGCGGGGCTGCGGATCACGCTGCTGGACACGCTCTACCTGACCGCGTCCGTGGACGGCAAGCCCCTGGAGGGGCCGCAACTGCGGTTCGGAGACAGGGACGCGCTGCGGTGGGCGGATCGGGTGGACGCGCTGCCCGACGCGCCTCATGTGGTGGTCGGGGCGGCGATCCACTCGGTTCGGGCGGTGCCGCTGACACAGATGGCGACCGTGGCGGCGTGGGCGGCGGGGCGGCCGCTGCACGCGCACGTGTCCGAGCAGCGGGCCGAGAACGAGGCCTGCCTGGCCGAGCACGGGCGTACGCCGACGGAGGTGCTGGCGGACTTCGGGGCGGTGCACGAGACGTTCACGGCGGTGCACGCCACCCATCTGACGCACCGGGACATGGCGCTGCTGTCGGACTCGTACGCGTGCTTCTGCCCCACGACGGAGCGCGATCTCGGCGACGGCATCGGCCCGGCGCGCACCCTGGCCGATGCGGGCACCCGGTTGACCTTGGGCAGCGACAGCCACGCGGTCATAGACTTCTTCGAGGAGTCACGGGCCCTGGAGCTGCACGAACGTCTCGCCACCGAGCAGCGCGGCCACTTCACCGCGGCCGAGCTGAGGGCCGCGGCGACGGCGACCGGGCACACCAGCCTGGGCTGGCCCGACGCCGGGCGGATCGAGGTCGGGGCGCGTGCCGACCTGGTGACCGTGGCCCTGGACAGCCCGCGCACCGCGGGGATCGACCCCGAAGGCGTGCTGTTCGCGGCGAGCGCCGCCGACGTCACCCACGTCATGGCCGACGGTCGCGAGATCGTCCGGGACGGGCGGCACGTCGCCGTCGACGTGGCCCGCGAGCTGCAGGAGGCGATCACGTGTCTCTTCTGATCACCAACATCGGCGAGCTGACCACGAACGATCCCGAGCTGGGCCTGCTGCGGGACGCGGCGATGGTGGTCGGCGAGCGGGTCGAGTGGGTCGGCCCGGCCTCGGCCGCGCCCGCCGCCGACGAGCGCCTCGACGTACGCGGCGCGGCGGTGCTGCCCGGCTTCGTGGACAGCCACAGCCACCTGGTGTTCGCCGGGGACCGCGCGCCGGAGTTCGCGGCGCGCATGGCCGGGGAGCCGTACACCGGCGGCGGCATCCGCACGACCGTCGCCGCGACCCGCGCCGCCACCGACGACGAGCTGCGCGCCAACGTGGCCCGGCTGGTCGGCGAGGCGCTGCGGCAGGGCACCACCACCATCGAGATCAAGAGTGGGTACGGCCTCAGCACTCCCGAGGAGGCGCGCTCGGTTCGCATCGCTCGCGAGTTCACCGACGAGGTCACCTTCCTCGGGGCGCACGTGAAACCCGCCGACTCCGCCGACGGCTACGTGGACCTGGTCACCGGCCCGATGCTGGACGCCTGCGCGCCGTACGCGGGCTGGGTCGACGTGTTCTGCGAACGCGGCGCGTTCGACGTCGAGGAGTCGCGCCGGGTGCTCAAGGCGGGCATCGCCGCCGGGCTGCGCCCCCGCATCCACGCCAACCAGCTCACCATGGGCGGTGGCGTGCAGCTCGCCGTCGAACTCGACTGCGCCAGCGCCGACCACTGCACCCACCTGTCCGACGCCGACGTCGACGCCCTGGCTCACTCGAACACCGTCGCGACGCTGCTCCCGGGCGCGGAGTTCTCGACGCGCTCGCCGTATCCCGACGCGCGCCGCCTGCTCGCCGCCGGAGTCACCGTCGCGCTGGCCTCGGACTGCAACCCCGGCTCCTCGTACACCTCATCCATGCCCTTCTGCATCGCCCTCGCGGTGCGGGACATGTTCATGACCCCCACCGAGGCCGTCTGGTCCGCGACCGCAGGCGGCGCCCGCGCCCTGCGCCGCCCCGACCTGGGCCACCTCGGTATCGGCGCGTCCGCGGACCTGATCGTCCTCGACGCCCCCTCTCACCTGCACCTGGCCTACCGGCCCGGCGTGCCGCTGATCCGCTCCGTAGCAAGGAAGGGCACCCTCCAATCGCTTTGCGTAGAGGAAGGGCACCTTCTTAACGCCTCGGGGCCGCACCATCCGGAATCTCCGCACAAGGGAGTGCTCTCATGACCGTCATCGTCGAACCCACCGGCATAGCCCCCGGCGACGTCGCCGCGGTGGCCCGCGCCGACGCGCAGGTGTCCCTCAGCGACGCCGCCATCGCCGCGATGCAGGCCAGCCGCGCCATCGTCGATGACATCGAGCGCGACGGCCGCCCCGTGTACGGCGTCTCCACCGGCTTCGGCGCGCTCGCCAACACGTTCATCGCCCCCGAGCGCCGGGCCGAGCTGCAGCACGCGCTGATCCGCTCGCACGCCGCCGGCGTCGGCGCGCCCATGCCGCGCGAGGTCGTGCGGGCCATGATGCTGCTGCGGGTGCGCTCGCTGGCGCTGGGCCACTCCGGCGTACGCCCCCTCGTCGCCCAGTCCCTCGTCGACCTGCTCAACCACGACATCACCCCGTGGGTGCCCGAGCACGGCTCGCTCGGCGCGTCCGGCGACCTGGCCCCGCTCGCCCACTGCGCGCTGGTGCTGATGGGCGAGGGCTGGGTGCTCGGCAAGGACGGCGCCCGGGTGGCCGCCGAGGACGCCCTGCACGCCGCCGGGCTCACCGGGATCTCCCTGTCCGCCAAGGAGGGCCTGGCGCTGATCAACGGCACCGACGGCATGCTCGCCATGCTGCTGCTGGCCTGCGACGACCTGGGCCACCTGTGCACCGTCGCCGACGTGACCGCGGCCCTGTCCATCGAGGCCATGCTCGGCACCGACCGGCCGTTCCACCCGTCGATCCACGAGATCCGCCCGCACCCGGGCCAGGGCGCGAGCGCCGCCAACATGTACAAGCTGCTCCAGCAGTCCTCGATCATGGACAGCCACCGGGACGACCTGGAGCACGCGGTGCAGGACGCGTACTCGATGCGCTGCGCCCCGCAGGTCGCCGGCGCTGCCCGGGACACCCTGGACTTCGCCCGCACCGTCGCCGCCCGGGAGCTGGTCAGCCTCGCCGACAACCCCGTGGTGCTGCCCGACGGCCGGGTCGAGTCGACGGGCAACTTCCACGGCGCGCCGCTCGGCTTCGCCGCGGACTTCCTCGCCATCGCCGCCGCCGAGATCGGCTCGATCAGCGAGCGCCGCGTCGACCGGCTGCTGGACATGACCCGCTCGCGGGACCTGCCGCCGTTCCTCAGCCCCGACGCCGGGGTCAACTCCGGCCTGATGATCGCGCAGTACACCGCCGCGGGCATCGTCGCCGAGAACCGGCGGCTGGCCTCGCCCGCCAGCGTGGACACCATCCCGACCTCGGGCATGCAGGAGGACCACGTCAGCATGGGCTGGGCCGCGGCGAAGAAGCTGCGGGTCGTCCTGGACAACCTGACCAGCCTGCTCGCGGTGGAACTGCTGGCTGCGGTACGCGGCCTCCAGCTGCGCGCCCCGCTGACCCCGTCCCCTGCCGGCCGGATCGCCATCGAGCAGCTCACCCCGCTCATCGGCACCCCCGGCCCCGACGTCTTCATGGCCCCGATCCTGGAACAGGTCCGCGCCGCCGTCTCCGGCCCCGACCTCCTCACCGCCATCGAGGCCGAAGTCGGCCCACTCGCCTGACCCCCACCCCGCCGCCCGGCCATCCGGGCGGCGGGGTCAGGAGAGGTGTTCGGGGCGGACGCCGCGGCCGACCAGGCGGGCCGGGATGGCCTGTAGGGCGGGGAAGCGCTGGAAGAGTTTCAGCACGGCGGGGGCCTTGATCGGGGCGTCGGCGCGGAGCACGGCGCCGACCAGGCGGCTCTGCGCCGCCCGCTGGGCGCGCTGGGTAACCCGGGTCGGGAACATCCGGCGCTTGCGGACCAGGTCCAGGTCTTCGGTACGCAGCCGGCCTGTCTTCAGCTTCGGTCCGAGCAGCCGGGCCGCCGCGACCGCGTCCTGCACCGCGAGATTCACCCCGACCCCGCCCACGGGGCTCATCGCATGGGCCGCGTCGCCGATGCACAGCGCGCCGGGCACGTGCCACTTCTCCAGCCGATCGACCTGCACGGTGAGCAGGTGCAACTGGTCCCACGAGCGGATCTCGCCGACCCGCTGCGCGACCATCGGCGCGAGCCCGGCCACCCGGTGCCGGAAGCCGTCCAGCCCTTCGGCCTGCAGCCGCGCGTAGCCGCCCTTCGGGATGACGTACCCGCACTGGTAGTAGTCGTGCCGGTCGATCATGATGAGGATCGCACCCGGCCCGACCCGCCCGAGCAGCCCTTCCGGATCCCCGGGCTCCCGCGACATCCGGAACCACAGCACGTCCATCGGCGCGCCGAAGTCCACCGGCACCAGCCCCAGCTTGTCCCGGATCACCGAGGCACGGCCGTCGCAGGCCACCGTCAGCTCCGCGTGCACCCGCACCGTGACCCCGTCCGGGCCGACCGCGGCGACACCGGTGACCCGCCCGGTCGAGTCCCGCAGCACGTCCACCGCCTCGGTCGAGCGCAGCAGCGTGAACCCGGGCAGCTTCGCGGCCTCGGCGGCGAGCAGGTCCAGGAAGTCCCATTGCGGCAGGATCAGCAGGTAGTTGTGCGGCTTCGGCAGCCGGGTGAAGTCGCCGACCCGGTACGTGCCGTCGTCGAACGACACGGCCACCCCCGGCTCACGCCGCCCCGGCAGCGCGGCGATCGCGTCGCCGAGCCCCAACTCGTCCAGCACGTCCAACGTGGACGGATGAATCGTGTCCCCCCGGAAGTCCCGGAAGAAGTCAGCATGCTTCTCCAGCAGCACGACCTCGATCCCCTGCCGCGCCAGCAGGAACGCCAGCATCAACCCCGCCGGCCCACTCCCCACCACGCAGACCCGTGCCCTGAACTCCCGCTCCGCCACGCCCCGCTCCTCATGATCGCGACGATCTTGCACGAACTGTTGGGGATATGCCCGTTACGAGTGTGTCGTACCCACAGCCCACGCAAGATCGTCGCCCCGAGGGGCGGGGCTAGGAGAGGTTTTTGGCGATGACGGCGGCTAGGGCGCGGAAGGCTTTGCCGCGGTGGCTGATGGCGTCCTTTTCGGCGGGCTCCAGCTCGGCGTTGGTGCGGGTGTTGCCGTCGGCGACGAAGATGGGGTCGTAGCCGAAGCCGCCCTCGCCGCGGGGGGCGCGCAGGAGGCGGCCCGCCATCTTGCCGCTGACCAGGTGTTCGCGGCCGTTCGGGGAGGAGCCGCCGCCGGGTAGCACCAGGGCGGCCGCGCAGACGAACGCCGCGCCGCGGTGCTCGTCGGGCACGTCGCCGATCTGCGCCAGCACCAGTTCCAGGTTGGCCCGGTCGTCGCCGTGCTTGCCGGACCAGCGGGCGCTGAACACCCCGGGCATGCCGCTGAGCGCGTCCACGGCCAGGCCCGAGTCGTCGGCGACCGTCGGCAGGCCGGTGTGCTTGACGCCCTCGCGCGCCTTCAGCAGCGCGTTCTCCGCGAAGGTCAGCCCGGTCTCGGGGACCTCGACGTACGGCGGGACGTCGTCGAGCCCGACCAGCTCGACCTTCAGCAGCTCCGGTGAGCCGGCCAGGATGCGGCGCAGCTCGTCGAGCTTCTTCACGTTGCGCGTGGCGAGCAGGAGCTTCACCGGCGGAACACCTCCAACAGGCCGGCCGCGTCCAGCGTGGGCAGGCCCAGCGTCTGGCGCTGCAGCGTGGTCAGCGTCTCGCAGCCGGCCACGCCCAGGTCGAGCAGGGCGTTGAGCTGCTTGCGGTCGAAGACGCCGTCCTCGCCCGTGCCCTGCACCTCGACGAAGTCGCCGGTGCCGGTGCAGACCACGTTCATGTCGACGACAGCCGTCACGTCCTCTTCGTAGCACAGGTCCAGCCGCGGCTCGCCGCCGATGATGCCGACGCTGACCGCCGCGACCGAGCGGTGCAGCGTGGTCTCCACGGTCTGCTTGCGGGTCAGCATGTTCTTGGCGGCCAGCCAGCTCACCGCGTCGTGCAGAGCCACGTACGAGCCGGTGATCGCGGCGGTGCGGGTGCCGCCGTCGGCCTGCAGCACGTCGCAGTCGATGACGATGGAGTTCTCGCCCAGCGCCTTGAGGTTGATGCAGGCCCGCAGGGCGCGGCCGATCAGGCGGGAGATCTCGTGGGTACGCCCGCCGACCTTGCCCTTGACGCTCTCCCGGTCGGACCGGGTCGTCGTGGCGCGCGGCAGCATCGCGTACTCGGCGGTGACCCAGCCCTGGCCGGTGCCCTTGCGCCAGCGCGGCACGCCCTCCGTGACGCTCGCGGTGCACAGCACCCGCGTGTTGCCGAACTCCACCAGCACGGAGCCCTCGGGATGCATGCTCCAGTTCCGCGTCAACGTGACCGGTCGAAGCTGGTCGGGCGCACGCCCGTCAGGTCTCGTCATGCGCCCACCCTATGGGGTCAAACTTCGTACCGGGCACCGGGGCGGACGATCTCGACGGGTCCGGCGAACGTGGCGGCGGCGTTGTTCAGCGTCTCCGCCTCCGAGCCCCACGCGGTCACCAGATGCGTCAGCAGCAGCCGGCGCACCCCCGCCTTGGTGGCGATCTCGCCCGCCTCGCCGCCGGTCAGGTGCAGATCCGGCGGGTTGTCGACGCCGTCGAGATAACTCGCCTCGCACAGGAACAGGTCGGCGCCCTGGGCCAGCCGCAGCAGCGCGTCGCAGCCCGCGGTGTCGCCCGAGTACGCCAGCACCCGTCCCTCGTGCTCCAGGCGCACCCCGTACGTCTCCACGGGGTGGTTCACCCGGTCCACGCTGACCTGGAACGGTCCGATCGGGAAGCTGCCCGGCTGCAGCGCGTAGAACGTGTAGACGTCGTCGAGCGGGCCCTCGTCCAGGCTGTACGCGGTCGCGATGCGCTCCGGCGCGCCCGCCGGCGCGTACACCGGGATCGGCGGGTACGGCCCGTCCGGCGCGTACCGGCGCACCACCACGTACGAGCAGGCGTCCAGCATGTGGTCGCAGTGCAGGTGGCTGAGCAGGATCGCGTCGACCGACTTCAGGCTCGCGTAGCGCTGCAGCGCCGACAGCGAGCCGGTCCCGAAGTCGAGCAGCAGCCGGAACCCGTCCGCCTCCACCAGGTACGCCGAGCAGGCCGACTCGGGCCCCGGAAAGCTGCCCGCGCAGCCCAGAACAGTAAGCCTCATGCCGAATCTCCGCTCCGCGCAGATTCGGCATGAGACCTGAGGGCACAGTGCCTCATGATTCGCTCGCTTCGCTCGCTCATGCCCGCGCTCCCGCAGGGTCCAGCGCGGATCCGAGGAACCGCTTCGCCAGCCGGTCGAAGATCTCCTGGTCGCCGGTGCACAACAACTCGTGCGCAGGAGCCGGGGCGTCGTCCGGGCGCACCAGGTCGCGCTCCACGAGGACACGATAGACGTCGCGTGCCGTCTCGTCCGCGCTCGACACCAGGGTCACCTGATCCCCCATCACGAGGCTGATCACACCGGTGAGCAGCGGATAGTGCGTGCAACCCAGCACCAGCGTGTCCACCTGGGCCCGCTGTAGCGGCTCCAGGTAGGCGCTGGCCAGACCGAGCAGCGCCCGGCCGGACGTCACTCCCCGCTCCACCAGCCCGACGAACTGCGGGCAGGCCGCAGCGGTCACCGCGAGGTGCGGTGCTGCGGCGAACGAGTCCTGATACGCCCCTGAGTTGATCGTAGCCGTGGTGCCGATGACTCCGACCTTGCCGTTGCGCGTGGCGGCGACGGCACGTCGCACCGCGGGGCGGATGACCTCCACCACAGGCACCCGGTAACGCTCGCGAGCGTCGTGCAGGCAGGCGGCGGAGGCGGTGTTGCACGCGATGACCAGCATCTTCGCGCCGCGCTCGACGAGGCTGTCCAGACAGGCGAGGGCATACGAGCGCACGTCGGCGATGGGTTTGGGCCCGTACGGCACGTGTGCCGTGTCGGCCATGTAGACGACCCGTTCATGAGGCAACTGGTCGAGGATGGCCCGGGCGACCGTCAGCCCCCCGACCCCCGAGTCGAAGATGCCGATCGGCGCGTCCGTCACGCTGCGCAGCCTACTTGGCCAACCCCCCTTCCGGGGAACGGTCCGTTCCGAGATGTCGCGAACGTGACACGGTAATCAGCCTGCCGTTACGCACGGTCGCCGGAAACCGTTGCACTCAGTGCACGGCCCGATCAACGGGCAGGTCAGGCAGAGGATTGGCGAGCACAGTGCGTACTGAGTCGAACTCCGAGCGCGACGCCGACGGCGTCCTCGCCACCGCGAACCCGGCCGGCACCGCCGGCAACCCTGCAGGCACGGCCAGTGACGAGCACACCGGGATGCCGTCGGCCCGCACCGCGCCCGACGACCAGGACGGCACTCGCGCCCCCGGCCGGGTGCGCGCCGCCGTGACGTCGCGGTTCCGGCTGCCCGGCGAGGACGACCCGGCCCCGCGTACCGGCCGCCTGCTCGGCCTGTGCGCCTGGGCCGCGGCGCTGGGCTTCCTCGGGCTGATCCCCGGCGGCCGCCTGGCCGTCGCGCTGGCCATGAACCTCGACGTGCCCACCTGGTACGCCCCCACCGCCCTCACCATCGGCGTGCTCGGCGTCGCCGCGATCGCCGCCGGCTTCGCCGCGATCCACCGCTACCGCCTCCCCCTCATCCTCTTCACCATCTCCACCTTCCTCCTCCTGACCAACATCACCCTCGCCTACACCACCCGCTAGCCCCCCCAGCCCCGCCCGCCGCGTTGATCATGAACTTATGGCACGGCTCGACGGCACGCCATGAACACAACTTCATGATCACCCTCTCGCGCGGGCGCGAAGCACACCGGCCACCCTCCGATCCGCGCCACCAGGCCCACAACCGAAAGAGCCCGACCGGTCGCCGGTCGGGCTCTTCGATCATGAAGTTGTGTCACCGACACGCCGCCGACCCGTGCCATAAGTTCATGATCAACGCGGCGAGGCGGCGGGGGTCAGGCCCAGAGTTGGCCCTCGAGGGCGGTTTCGGCGTCGTTGAGGGTGCCGGTGTAGGCGCCGGTGGAGAGGTATTTCCAGCCGGCGTCGGCGACCAGGAAGGCCACGTCCGCGCCCCGGCCGTTCTTGGCGGCGTCGTGGGCGACGGCGAGGGCGGCGTGCGCGACGGCGCCGGTGGAGAAGCCGACGAACAGGCCTTCGACCTCGACGAGCTGGCGGGTGCGCAGCACGGCGTCCCGGGTGCCGACGGAGAAGCGCCGGGTCAGCACCGAGGCGTCGTACAGCTCGGGCACGTAGCCCTCGTCGATGTTGCGCAGGCCGTACACCAGCTCGCCGTAGCGGGGCTCCGCCGCGATGATCTGGATGTCGGGGTTCTTCTCCCGCAGGTAGCGGCCGGTGCCCATGAGCGTGCCGGTGGTGCCCAGGCCGGCCACGAAGTGGGTCAGCGTGGGCAGGTCGCGCAGCAGCTCGGGGCCGGTCGTCTCGTAGTGGGCGCGGGCGTTGGCCTCGTTGCCGTACTGGTACAGCATGATCCAGTCGGGGTGCTCGGCCGCGATCTGCTTGGCGGTCGCCACCGCCTGGTTCGAGCCGCCCGCCGCCGGCGAGAAGATGATCTCCGCGCCGTACATGCGCAGCAGCTGGATGCGCTCGGTGGAGACGTTCTCGGGCATCACGCAGACCAGCCGGTAGCCCCGCAGCTTGGCGACCATGGCCAGCGAGATGCCGGTGTTGCCGCTGGTCGGCTCCAGGATCGTCGCGCCGGGGCGCAGCCGCCCGTCGGCCTCGGCGGCGCGCACCATGTACATGGCGGCCCGGTCCTTGACGCTGCCGGTCGGGTTGCGGTCCTCCAGCTTGGCCCACAGCCGCACCGGCGGCGCGCCCTCGGGCACGGCCGGGCTCAACCGGGGCAGCCCGATCAGCGGCGTATCCCCGCAGACGTCGAGCAGTGAGTCAAAACGTGCCATGATCAGCTCCGTTCGCGCGAGCCGCCTGCCACGACCTCACACATACCCGCCGGACGGACGACGCCGGTGGATCGTCCGGCAGGTCCGCCGGGACGGCGGACCTGCGAGAACGAGCCACCGGCGCGTATGCCCACGGTGTGCGCGAGATCGTCGCGGCGGGAAAGGTCAGCGGCCGAGGACGGCGGCCGCGGCGGCGAGGCCGAACGCGCCACCGGCGACGGCCGGCAGGATGGTGACCGTGTCGCCGTCACTGATCTTGGCGTCGAGCGAGCCGAGGAAGCGCACGTCCTCGTCGTTGACGTAGATGTTCACGAAGCGGTGCAGGCCGCCCTCGGGCGTGATCAGCCGGCCGCGCAGGCCCGGGTACGCGCCGTCGAGGTTGGTGAGCAGCTCGGCGAGGTTGTCCCCGGCGCTGGAGACGGCCTTGGCACCGCCGGTGTAGGAGCGCAGGATCGTGGGGATGCGAACGTCGATGGCCATGGCAGAGAACTCCTGTAAGAAGAAATAGTCGTATGGGCGGTCGGTCGGGACTGGCGTCGGGTCAGCTCAGTGCTGACACTCGTAGTCCACCGCCGCCGGGCTCTGCCCGAACATGAACGACTGCACGGCGTGCGGGTCGCCGCTCTCCTCGTAGCTCCGCATGACGTCCATACTCTCACCAACGAGCTGGACCGGCTCTTCGGACACCTGCCCGTCCACGATGCGGAACGAGCGGATCTCCGCCGTCCGCTCATCGCGGGTCGAGACGAGAAGGTAGTGGGCGTTCGGTTCGCCCGCGTAGGAGATGTCGGTCCGCGAGGGGTACGGCTCCGTCGCCGTGTGCGAGTGGTAGATCACCACCGGCTCCTCGTCGAGGTCGTCCATCTCCCGCCACACGCGCAGCTGCTCCGTCGAGTCGAAGCGGTAGAACGTGGTCGAACGCTCGGCGTTCTCCATCGGGATGTGCCGCTGTGGAGCGTCCGAACCCACGGGACCGGCCACCACGCCGCAGGCCTCGTCCGGGTGGTCCCGGCGGGCGTGGGCGACGATCGCCTCGATGATCTCCCTGTGGATGGTCAGCACGGCGACCAGCCTACCGATCCCGGGCCGCCGTGTGACAGCCCTGTGATCCGCGCCATGACAGGAAGCGTCACCTCCGGAACTCGGCTCCGATGATCGCCTCCAGGAGGGATTCCTGGAGGTAGCCGAGGTACGAGTACACGCTGAGCTGGAACACCCGGGCCGAGCCGGCGTCCTGCTCCAGCGCCTCCTCCAGCTCGTACTCCACCACCGTGTCGTCGGTCAGCTCCAGCCGGATGCCGAGCGCGAGCCGCGCGTCGTTGATCGCGCGCAGCCACGCCTCGGCGGACTCCGGGTCGAGGCGCACCTCGCCCTTGCCGGCCTCGGGAAGCCCGGCCAGCACCGCGCCGGCCTGGTCGATCTTGGCGGTCTTCAGGTCGCCCTCGGTGAAGCGCCGGAACTCGGCGGAGTTCTTCACGTCCTCGGGGTACACGTCGGGAAAGAGCCGCTCGACCACGGGGTCCTCGCGATCGAAGCCGTCGGTCAGCAGACCGACGACCTCTTCGGCGACCTTGCGCAGTACTCGTACCTCGTCCTCGCGAAAGTCCGCCACGCATTCCGCGCCGACTCTGCGGAAGATCGTCATGCGCGCTCGCTCACTGTCTGTCGACCGTGGCCCACAGGCCGTACGTATGCAGCCTGCTGGCGTCGTGCTCCATGCGCTCGCGGGCGCCCGCCGACACGACGGCACGGCCCTTCTGGTGCACGTCGAGCATCAGCAGTTCGGCCTTGTCCCTGCTGTAACCGAAGAGCTGCTGGAAAACCCAGGTCACGTAGCTCATCAGGTTCACCGGATCGTTGTGCACGATGGTGACCCAGGGTCGGGCGAATTCCGACGCTTCGTCTATGTCCGGTTTATCAACCGGAACTGTCTGTGGGGCGGCGGTCACGTCCCCCATCCTACGAGTTGATTCGGGCAACACACAGGCACGCGGAAGTGCCGTCCTGCGGAGCGCTTCCCGATCTTGCGGGAAGCGCCCGCGGCCAGGCCACACGCCACAGCTCACGGGGGACACCGGCACAAGATCGGGCGAGGCCATAGGGTGTGAGGATGTTTGCCGGTGCGCCGAGTCTGCTGACGGACCACTACGAGCTGACCATGATCAGCGCAGCGCTGCGCGACGGCACGGCGCATCGCCGCAGCGTCTTCGAGGTGTTCGCGCGACGCCTGCCGGTGGGCCGGCGCTACGGCGTGGTCGCCGGCACCGGCCGCCTGCTGGAGCTGCTCGCCGCGTTCAGATTTCACCCGGACGAGGTCGCTTTCCTGCGGGACCGGGGCGTCGTCGACGAGCAGACCGCGGCCTGGCTGGCCGACTACCGCTTCCAGGGCGACCTCGACGGGTACGCCGAGGGCGAGCTGTTCTTCCCCGGCTCCCCGATCATGACGGTGAGCGGCACGTTCGCCGAGTGCGTGGTGCTGGAGACGCTGATCCTGTCGGTGCTCAACCACGACTGCGCGATCGCCGCGGCCGCGGCCCGCATGGTCACCGCGGCCCGGGGCCGCCCGCTGATCGAGATGGGCTCGCGCCGGGCGCACGAGGAGGCCGCGGTGGCCTCCGCCCGCGCCGCCTACCTGGCCGGCTTCGCGTCGACGTCGAACCTGGCCGCGGGACTGCGCTACGGCATCCCGACCGCGGGCACCGCCGCGCACGCCTTCACCCTGCTGCACGACGACGAGAAGGCCGCCTTCACCTCGCAGGTCGCGGCGCTCGGCGAGCAGACCACGCTGCTGGTCGACACGTACGACATCAGCCAGGGCATCCGCAACGCGATCGCGGTGGCCGGGCCCGGCCTGCGGGCGGTGCGCATCGACTCCGGCGACCTGTCGGTGCTGGCCGCGCAGTCGCGGGCGCTGCTCGACGAGCTGGGCGCGCCGGACGTGAAGATCGTCGTCAGCGGCGACCTCGACGAGTACGCCATCGCCGCCCTGGCCGCCGAGCCGGTCGACGTGTACGGCGCGGGCACGGCGGTGGTGGTCGGCTCGGGCGCGCCGACCGCGGGCCTGGTCTACAAGCTGGTCGAAGTGGACGGCCGCCCGGTGGTCAAGCGGTCCGAGAACAAGGCGACGATCGGCGGGCGCAAGACGGCGTACCGCCGGCACAAGCCGACCGGCACCGCGGTCGAGGAGATCGTGCTGGCACAGCAGGCCACGCCCCCGGCACAGCCCGGCGACCGGCTGCTGCAGCGCCCGTTCGTCCGCGGCGGCGAACTCGTCGCGGACCTGCCGACCCTGGCCGACAGCCGGGCCCACCTGCGCGACTGTCTGATCACGATCCCGTGGGAGGGCCTGAAGCTGTCGGCCGGCGACCCCGCGGTGCACGTGACCGTGACCACCACCGGCCCGCGAGCATGAGCCCGGTCACCTGATCGTTGCGGGACGGCTCCGACCGGAGCAGCATGGGCAGCGGTGGAGAGGCACCACCGTTGACTGTCCGGGGAGGCGGCCATGGCCCGCGCACTGATCATCGTGGACGTGCAGAACGACTTCTGCGAGGGCGGCTCGCTGCCGGTGACGGGCGGCGCGGCGGTGGCGGCCGGAGTCTCGGCGCACCTGGCCGCGGACGCGGGCGCGTCGCCGCGCCGCTGGGACCACATCGTGGCGACCAAGGACCACCACCAGGACCCGGGCGGCCACTTCGGCAACCCGCCGGACTACTCCAGCAGCTGGCCGGTGCACTGCGTCGCGGACACCGTCGGCGAGCAGTTCCACCCCGCGCTGGACACCGAGCGCATCGAGGCGATCTTCCTCAAGGGCGAGTACGCCGCGGCCTACTCGGGGTTCGAGGGGCAGAGCAACGGCGTCGGGCTGACCGCGTGGCTGCGCGAGCGCGACGTGACCGAGGTGGACGTCGTGGGCATCGCCACCGACCACTGTGTACGGGCGACCGCGCTGGACGCGGCCCGCGAGGGCTTCGCGACCACGGTGCTGCTCGACCTGACCGCGGGCGTCGCCCCGGAATCGACGGAAGTCGCGCTGACCGAGCTTCGCGAGTCCGGTGTGGAGATCACCAACGCGGCCTGAAACCGCAGCTCAGTAGCCCTTAAGGGATGTTTTAGGTAAACGCTCTTCCATTTTAAGGAAAGTTAACTTAATGTTTGGCCGCATCGGGGGGATAGGTGTCAATCATTAAGGGAGAGCCATGCTCAGAACACGGGCCCGCCTGATAGCCGCCACCGCAGCCATGGTCGTCGCCGGTTCCATCGGGGCCGTCACCATGGCGAACGCGGCAGGCACCGTCACCGCCTCCTACACCCAGACCTCCAACTGGGGCAGCGGCGCCGAGGGCAAGTACACCATCACCAACGGCACCGGCGCGGCGGCCACGTGGACCCTCGTGTTCACGCTGCCCTCGGGCACGACCGTCAGCTCCTTCTGGGACGCCAACCTGACCGGCACGGGCCAGACCCGCACCGCGACCGGCACCTGGAACGCCACCATCCCGGCCGGCGGCTCCGCCTCGTTCGGCTTCGTGACGGCGGGCTCCGGCCAGCCGACCGCGTGCACCGTCAACGGCGCGAACTGCGCCACCGGCGCCAGCCCGTCGGTCGTGCCGACCACGCCCGGCACCAGCCCCAGCAGCTCCCCGTCGGCCCGGCCCAGCACCTCGCCGAGCTCGTCGCCGAGCGCCCCGCCGAGCCCGTCGAGCAGCCCGACCAACCCGACCCCGGGCAAGAAGGTCATCGGCTACTTCACCAACTGGGCGCAGTACGGCCGCAACTTCCACGTGAAGAACCTGGTCAGCAACGGTTCGGCCGCGAAGCTGACGCACATCAACTACGCGTTCGGCAACGTGACCGGCGGCCAGTGCGTGATCGGTGACTCGTACACCGACTACGACCGGGCCTACTCGGCGGCCGAGTCCGTCGACGGCGTCGCCGACACCTGGGACGCCGGCGCGCTGCGCGGCAACTTCAACCAGCTGCGCAAGCTCAAGAAGGCGTACCCGAACATCAAGATCGTGTGGTCGTTCGGCGGCTGGACCTGGTCCGGTGGCTTCGGCGCGGCCGCGGCCAACCCGACCGCGTTCGCGAACTCCTGCTACAACCTGGTCGAGGACCCGCGCTGGGCCGACGTGTTCGACGGCATCGACATCGACTGGGAGTACCCGAACGCCTGCGGCCTGTCCTGCGACAGCAGCGGACCGCTCGCGTACCGCAACCTGATGCAGGCGCTGCGCAACCGCTTCGGCACCGGCAACCTGGTCACCTCGGCGATCACCGCCGACGGCAGCACCGGCGGCAAGCTCGACGCCACCGACTACGGCGCGGCCGCGCAGTACGTCGACTGGTACCTGCCGATGTCGTACGACTTCTTCGGCGCCTTCGCCGCGCAGGGCCCGACCGCCCCGCACTCGCCGCTGACCTGCTACGCGGGCATCCCACAGCAGGGCTTCTGCACCGAGGCGGCCATCGCCAAGCTGAAGAGCAAGGGCGTTCCGGCCAGCAAGCTGCTCATCGGCATCGGCTTCTACGGCCGCGGCTGGACCGGCGTCACCCAGTCCGCCCCCGGCGGCTCGGCGACCGGCGCGGCCCCCGGCACCTACGAGGCGGGCATCGAGGACTACCACGTGCTCAAGACCAAGTGCCCGGCCAACGGCACCGTCGGCGGCACCGCCTACTGCTTCAGCGGCGGCCAGTGGTGGAGCTACGACACCCCGGCGACGATCGCCGGCAAGATGACGTGGGCCAAGAACCAGAGCCTGGCCGGCGCCTTCTTCTGGGACACGTTCGGCGACACCGCCAACGGTGAGCTGATCACCGCGATCAAGAACGGCCTCGCCTGATCCAGCGAGACCAGCGGCCCGTCGGAACCTCGGGGTTCCGGCGGGCCGCCGCCGTTCGCGGTGACGGAGATAACCCCATGCGCGGCCGTTAATCACTGACGCGGTGTCGGGGGCCTCAGGCAGGATGGGCGCGGAGGTAAAGACCAAAGTGACCATCGAGCCTTACCGCAAAATCCTCGGACTCCCCGGCGTACGCGCACTGATGCTGGTGGGGCTGGTGGCTCGTGTCCCGGTCATCGCGGCCGGCATCGTCCTGACCCTGCACGTGGTCAACACGATGCACCTCGGCTACGCCCAGGCCGGTCTCGTCGGCACCGCCTCCACCCTCGGCTCCGCGATCGGCTCCCCGCTCGCCGGGCGGCTGCTCGACCGGCACGGCCTGCGCCCCGTGCTGATCGTCACCACCGCCGCCCAGGCGCTGTTCTGGAGCATCGCGCCCCAGCTCGACTACCACACCCTGTTGGTCGGCGCGCTGGTCGCGGGCGTGCTCGGCCTGCCCGTGTTCAGCCTCGTCCGGCAGTGCATCGCCGCGCTCATCCCCGCCGACCAGCGCCGCCCCGGCTTCGCCCTGGACTCCATGGCCGTCGAGCTGTCCTACATGCTCGCCCCGGCCGCCGCCGTCGCCGCGGTGACCGCCTTCGGCAGCCGCCCCACCATGTACGCCGTCGGCATCGGCGTGGTCGGCGCAGGCCTGGCCCTGATCGCCCTCAACCCGCCGACCCGTTCCGCGGCCGAGCAGGCCGCCCCCGAGGCCGCGGTGCCGCGCCGGCAGTGGCTGCGCCCGCGCCTGTTCGCGCTGCTGTCGATCACCGCGGTGCTGACGTTCGTGCTCACCGCCACCGACCTGACGCTGATCGCCTCGCTCAAGGGCAGCGGCCAGGAGACCTGGATCGGCCTGGTCATCGCCGTCTGGTGCGGGTACTCCCTGATCGGCGGCTTCGTCTACGGCGCGCTGCACCGCAGCATCTCGCCGCTGCTGCTGGCGGGCCTCATGAGCGCGCTGACCATCCCGCTCGGCCTGGTCGGCGGCGGCTGGTGGTGGCTGCTGCTGGCGCTGATCCCGGCCGGGGTGCTGTGCGCGCCGTCGCTGTCGGCCACCATCGACACAATGAGCCAGTGGGTGCCCGCCGGAGCCCGGGGCGAGGCGATGGGCCTGCACGGCACCGCGCTGACGATCGGCGTCGCCGCGGGCGCGCCGTTCGCCGGCACCATCATCGACGCGTACGGCCCCGCCTGGGCCTTCGCCGCCACCGGCAGCGCCGGCCTGCTCCTGGCCCTCATCGCCCTCCCCTTCTGGCGCCTGGCCGGGGCGGGCTCCCGCCCTGCCGAACCCGTGCCGGCGACCCCGGCCGTCGACTGGGACGGCGCACTCATCGCCGACGCGGCCATCGTCGGCGCGGGCTCCACCATCCCCACCGCGGACCCCGCCACCGACCCCACCCGCACCCCCGCCGCCCATCGCTGACCACCAGCCGCCCTCCCCGGCGGAGGGCACCCGCGCCCCGCGCGAAGCAAAGTCACCCGCGCTCCATGCGAAGGAAGGGCACCTTCACATCGCTATCGGTCAATGCCGGGAAGTTAAGCCCGGGTAGGGAGTTTCGGCTGGTTGATCTGCACCGT
>NZ_JBHTAC010000043.1:0-69876 GCF_042663325.1 Catellatospora aurea | reverse complement strand
GCCGCCATGGACGCCGCGCTGCTGCTGGCCGACCGGGCGCTGACCGGACCGGATCCCGCCGCACGCGCCGAGGCCGCGATGGTCACCGCGGCGGCGCTGGCCCACCGCGGCCAGCTCGGCCGCAGCGCCGAGCTGTACCGCTGGTCGGACACGCCCGAGGCGGCGGCGTACGCGGCGATCGCCGCCACCGCGACCGGCCGGCCCGACCGGCTCGACCCGGCCGCGGACGCACCGCCCACCGCCCCGCCCACGCTGTTCACCGGGGCGGCCGCGCTCATGGCCCGCGGGCTGCGCGAGACCCTGGCCGGTTCGCCGACCGCCGCCCTGTCGTCGCTGACCCAGGCCGCGGCGCTGCTCGAACCGGCCGGGCGGGCGGAGCTGCTGCCCGACAGCCCGGCCGCGCTCGCCGCGGTCGTCGGGCTGCACTGCTGCGAGTTCGACCTCAGCCAGTCGGTCCTGGCCCGCGCCGTGCAGGCCCGGATCGGCGGAGCGCTGCTGGCCCGACGCCACCGGCTGCTGCAGGCGTGGATCCACATGACGCGCGGGCAGACCGCGGCCGCGGCCGAGATCCTCGCCGCCACAGTCGACGGCGGTCCGCTGGAACCCCGCGACCAGCTGTTCGCCACGGCGCTGGAGGTCGGCATCGCGCGCCGCGACAGCGACCTGCCCGCCCTGCTGCGCGGCTGGGAACGGGCCCGCGAAGCCCTGGTGCGGCACCCGGTGGAGCTGTTCACGCTGCTGCCGCTCGGTGAGCTCACCGTCGCGGCGGCGCGGGCCGGTGAACCCGGTGTGGTCGGCGAGCCGCTGCGCGAGGCGTTCGCGCTGCTCGGCCGGCTGGGCGACCCGTCGCTGTGGGCGGCGCCGCTGCACTGGAGCTGCCTGCACGCCGCCATCATCGGCGAGGACGAGACGCGCGCCGCCGAACGGGTGGCCGCGCTCGGACGCGCCCGGCACACGGCGTATGGCGCGGCCGTCGCCCGCGCCGCCGAGAGCTGGTGGCAGGTCTGGCACGGCGTCGTCGACGCCGTGGCCGTCGAGGCCGCCGCCCGCGGGCTGCACGGCGTCGGGCTGCCCTGGGACGCGGCCAGGCTCGCCGGACAGGCCGCCATCCGCACCGCCGACCGGCGCACGATGACCACGCTGCTCGACTACGCCCGGCTCCTGCAGCCCAAACCCGACCGCCGTGCCGCACCGGACCAGGAACCGGCCGCGCGGATCGACCAGGCCCGTGACCCGAACCCGCTGACCGCACGCGAGCAGGAGGTCGCCGATCTCGTGCTGGCCGGGCTCACCTACCGCCAGATCGGCGAGAAGCTGTTCATCTCCGCCAAGACCGTGGAACACCACATGGCCCGGATCCGCCGGCGGCTCGGCTGCGACAGCCGCAGCGAGCTGCTCGCGAAGCTCCGGGCGATGGCGGCCGAGCCCGGATCAGGCGATCCGGTATGAGACGTCGGCCGTCATCGCGATGCCGATCCCGCCGACGACCCTCAGCTCCCCCACGCCTGCCACCATCGCCGGGCGCTGCGTACGCGCGTCCCTGACCTGGAAGGAGAAGCCCTGCCGGATCGTGTCGTCGCCGCGCGGCTGGGCGACGTAGAACCGCTCGTCGCCGCCGAACGTCCACCCGCCGTCGGCGGTCCTGGCGAACAGGTAGACCGTGTCGAAGCTGTTGCGGGGCACCGCGATGGGCACGGTCTGGCCCTGCCCGTCCGGCAGCAGCCGCCACCCCACCGCGCGGGAGTCCCGGCCGCCGCACAGGGCGACGAACAGGGCGCGGCCGCTGTGGTTGTGCACCGTCAGCCGGCGGTTCGTGTCGGTGACCAGCCACGTCCCGCCACCGCTGCCGGTACCCAAGATCTCGAAAGGATCCATGCGCCGCCGTCTTCCCGAGGCCTCCAGGACACCGCCATGGTATCGACGGACATGACATCGGAAAGGGCTTGGCGATGACGACTGCATGTCCTGCCGATGTCCCGGCGGCGAGCACCGTCGGGATCGGACCATCGCCGTCGAGTTCGCCGACAACGCGATGCTGTGGCGGTGGGCGATGAGCCACGGCTACCGCGCCTACATCGAGGACCTGCCGGACGAGCACCGTCAGGAGTTCCACCGCCGGTGGATGGAACTGCCCACGACCGACCGGGTCCTGCAGCGGACCGCGGGTGTCTGGTCCGGCCGCAAACCCGGCTGAGCGTACGCGCGGACACACCGCCGGCCGCTCGGGGAAAATACCGGTGTGCGATCACCAACTCGCCGGCGGCGAACCGCGTGTTGGTGGCGGAGGTGACGGATGGACAGGTACGACGGTTTCCACGACTTCGTCGTCGCGCGGGGTGGTGCGCTGTCGCGCACGGCATACCTGCTCACGGGTGAGCACCACGCCGCCGAGGATCTGGTGCAGACCGCGCTGGCCAAGGCGGCGGCCCGGTGGCGGCAGATCGTGGACCAGGGCCAGCCCGAGGCGTACGTACGCCGGATCATGGTCAACGAACGGATCACGTGGTGGCGGCGTCGCCCGGCCAAGCCCGTCGGGCACGTGCCCGACCTGCCCGGCCCCGACGAACCGCACCAGATCGTCGACCGGATCGCGCTCGGGCAGGCGCTGGACACGCTGAGCCCGCGGCAGCGCACCGTCGTGGTGCTGCGTTTCTACGAGGACCTGTCCGAAGCGGATACCGCGGCGGCCATGGGCTGCTCGATCGGCACCGTCAAGAGCCAGACCCATGTGGCGCTGGGCCACCTGCGCCGCGCGCTGCCGTTGTTCGCCGAGCAGGCCGGCCAGTACGCCGACGCGAACGCCGCGGTCGCCACGGCAGCCCGGCGGCGGGCCCGGCGCACGGCCGTGGTCGCGGCGCTGGCGCTGGTGCCGCTCGCCCTCGGGCTGATCGTCTACGCGGCGCTCGGCCCGGCGAAGACCCCGCCGCCGCTGACCCCCACGCCGACCTCGTCACCGCGCCCGTCGCTGGTCGCGCCGCCCGGCTCGCCCGCGCTGCCGGAGCGCGTGCCGGCGGCCGGGGAGGTGCTGCCGGACCTGCCGAAGGACCGCGGTGTCGGGCCCGCGTCGCTGCTGCGCGCGGACCTCGACGGCGGCGTGATGACGGTGCAGATAGCCGCCGCGTCAGGCTGGTACCGGCTGCGGATAACCGCCCCGGAACCGCACGTGCCCACACTCTGGCTGTCACCCGACGGCCGCTGGCTGAGCTGGACCGAGCAGGACGGGCAGGTCATGCTGCGCGACCTGACCGGCACCTCGCAGCGGCGCCTGGCCGGCAGCCCCTCCTTCTGGTCCCGCTCGGGCGACTGGCTCGTCATCGACGTGCCCTACCCGGCCGACGCCTTCGGCACGCGGCTCGTCCCGCTGGCCGGCGGCAAGGAGTACCCGCTGGCCCGCAGCGGCCGATGGGACGACATCAAGGGCGTGCTCGACACCGGCGAGGTGCTGCGCGGCACCGCCGACAAACCCGGCAGGACCAGTTTCTCGCTGTCGGTTACCGATCCGCGTACCGGCCGCTCCCGCCGTGTCGACGTGGACGTCTCAGCCCTGCTGAAACCGGATGACCACGTGCTCGCCCACGCGGACCTGCCCGTTGTCGTCCCCGTCACCGCCAGCACCGCGGCGGTCCTGGTCTTCACGGCCGAGGACCGCGAGCACCGCGCCACGTACGTCGAGTTCTCGCTGGTGGACGGCACTGCGATGCATCGGATCGACCTGGCCGGGCACCGCGGGTCGGCCGAGATCTCGGCGTTCCCGTGCCTGCAGGGCCGCGACCTGATCTGGAGCGACGGAAAGGTGCTGCGGCAGGCCGTCTTCGGGACGACGACCGGCGGCGCGGCGCTCGACCTGCCCGCCGACGGTTTCGCCTATCGCCTCCCCGGCTGCCGGCGCGAGGCCGCGTACCGGGAGGGCTGAGACCGCGCTTGCTCTGTGGCCGGTGGCACCCGTCGAGTGGTGCCACCGGCCGTTGCGGAGTCCCAGCGGCGAGGTCCGCGACAACCGCAACCGGCGTGACATAGTGACGCCTCCCCGGGCGCGTGTTGATGGGTGACACGAGGGAGGTACCTGATGGATGAGCTCGCCGAGCGCGAGTTCCGGGAGTATGTGGCGGTGCGGCAAGGGGCCCTGTTCCGCGTCGCCTATCTGCTCACCGGGCATCACCAGGATGCCGAGGATCTGCTGCAGGTCGCGCTGACGAAGCTGGCGCTGCACTGGCCCAGGGTGCACCGGTCGGGGTCACCCGACGCGTACGTCCGGAAGATCCTATATCGCCAGCACATCAGCGTCTGGCGGGTCAGCCGCAACCGCCGCGAGTATGCGACGGAGCTGGTGCCCGAGCGGGGCGCGGTCGAGGACCCGGCCGGTGAGACGGTCCTCAAGCTGGCGCTGGCACGGGTGCTGGGCGAGCTGACCCGCAGGCAGCGGGCGGTGGTAGTGCTGCGCTACTACGAGGACCTGCCCGAGGCCGAGGTGGCCGCGCTGATGGGCACGTCGATCGGCACGGTGCGCAGCCAGGTTCATCGGACGTTGACCCGCCTTCGTGTGCTGTGTCCGGAGCTGCGATACATCGAGGAGCCAGTATGAATGCACCGCCCGAACCTGAGCTGAGAGCAGCGATGCGGCGGCTGTCGGAGGTCGCCGGGCCGGCGGACCTCGCCGATGCGGCGCTGCAGGGCGCTAAGGGCATGCGCCGCAAGCGCGGTGCGCTGACGGCACTGGCCGCCGTCGCAGCGGTCGCGGCGCTGGCCGTGCCGTTCACGATGCGGGGCGCGCCGCCTGCCGCCGCGCCGGGGATCGGCCTGCCGGTCGGGGCTGCCTCGTCGCCGCCCATCGCCGGTGAGTGCGAGACCGCGCCCATGGTCAACCCGACGACGAAGGAGGTCGCGGCCGAAAACCTGCCGGAGTATGTGCGCACGGTCCTGGACCTGCTGCCCGACCGGGACGACTACGTCGTGCAGAACGCCTACGACCTGTGCAACCCGGGCCAGGCGGACATCTCGAACGCCTACACCGTGATCAACCTTGGCCACCTGCGCGAGCACGGGCACCTGACCGTGAACCTGTACGTGCACGAGACCTCCCCGTGGGTGCCGGACTCCTGCGCCGACCTGAACGCGATCGCCGCGGCCGGGCTGCAGCCCCAGGACGTCGTGTTCTGCGAGGACGCCGTCGGCGCGCAGCCGTTGCGCTACGGGCTGTCCTACGCCGGCTCCCTCACCGTCGGAGCCGTGTACGCCGATCATCGGGCGGTGGTCATGGAACGCCACGACGAGGCGGCCTCGGCGGTCAGCGTCGAGCAGCTGAAGGCGGTGGTCTCCAGTCAGGATCTGCTGAGCCTCGTCCCGGTGACGGACGGTCCGCTGCCGACCACGGCGGCACGGGGGCCGGAGGTCAAGGCGAGCGCGGCGCCGAAGCGCTGACGGGCAGGGCGATTACCCGCGGGGGCATCCTGCGGGTAATCGCCCTCTCCGTTCACTTGCGGTGCAGCACGATCAGCTCCGCGTCGTGGTCGGCCGTCCACTGCACCGGCACGCCTACCGCGCTCAGGTGGCTGCCGGAGTACCCCGGTCCGTCCTGCTGCCGGTAGGCGTCCTGGCGGCCGAGGCCACGCAGGGGCAGGCGCACCGGCCGCGACGGCAGCAGCCCGGGCCCGTCGAGCCGCCCGGTGTTCCAGGCGAGCACGATTACGGTCGCGCCGTCGGGTGCGGTGTACTGCACTGCGCAGCGCGCCTGGTCCGGCCCGCCGATCAGGTGCACCTCGCCGCGTTGGATCACCTGGCGGATCTGCTTGTACCGGGCGATCCACGAAGCCGCTTCGGCGCGCTGCCGCTCGTCCCAGTGCCGGATGTCCGCGCCGATGCCGAGCACGCCCGCCATCGCCAGCACGAACCGGAACGCCAGCGAGCGCGGCCGCGGGTCGAACAGGCCGGGCGCGTCGGTGACCCACGAGCTGAGCAGGTGCGGGGCGTTGGCGTGCAGGAAGCCGTGCTGGATGGCGAGCCGGTCCAGTGGGCCGGTGTTGTCGCTGGGCCAGACCACGTCGGCGCGGGCGGCCATGGCCAGGTCGGTGCGGCCGCCGCCGCCCGCGCACGCCTCGATGATGACGTCGGGGTGGTCGCGGCGCAGCTGTTCGTAGATGCGGTGCAGGTTGGCCACGTGCGCGCCGTCGAGGTCGACGGGTGCGGCGCTTGCGGCCCGGCCGGGTTCGGTGCGGGGGCGGTTGAAGTCCCACTTGAGGTAGCCGATGTCGTGGCGGCGCAGCAGCCCGTCGACGGTGCCGTGCACGAACTCGGCGACCTCGGGCCGGCCGAGGTCGAGCAGGAGCTGGTTGCGGACCAGGGTCTGCGGGCGGCCGTCGACGGCGTACACCCAGTCGGGGTGTTCGGCGTACAGCCGTGAGGCGGGGCTGACGCATTCGGGTTCGACCCACAGGCCGAAGGTGAGTCCCATGGCGCGGATCTGCGCGATGAACGCGTCGAATCCGTCGGGGAACTTGGCCTCGTCGACGGTCCAGTCGCCGAGCCCGCCGCGGTCGTCGTGGCGGCCGATGAACCAGCCGTCGTCGACGACGAACGCCTCCGCGCCGATCTCGGCGGCGGTGCGGGCCAGGGCGAGCTGGTTGCCGGCGTCGACGGCGAATCCGGTGGCCTCCCACGAGTTGTAGAGCACCGGCCGGAGGCGGTCGAGCCGGTCTCCGGCGAGCCGGCGCTGGTAGGTGTGCCAGACGCGGGCGAGGCCGTCGAGGCCTTCACCGCTGTAAGCGCCGGCGGCGACGGGCAGCGTGAGCGTGCCGCCCGGGGGCAGTTCGAGCGAGCTGTCGGCGAGGTGGCGGCCGGCGGTGACGCGGGTGAGGCCGCCGGTGTCGCGTTGGGCGCTGATCTCCCAGGAGCCGGTCCAGGCGAGTGCGACGCCCCAGGCGGGGCCGGTCTCGTCGGCGCGGTCGCGCACGGCGAGCCAGGGCACGAACAGGTGTCCGGGCACGCCCTGGGCGCTGCCGACGGCGAACCGGCCCTGGCCGAGGTCGACGTGGTCGAGCTGGAACTCCTGGGCCCACTGGCCCCACTGGTAGCTGATCCGGGCGCCGTGCGGGGTGGGCAGGTTGAATCCCGCGGAGGCGGCCTGGACCAGGCGCAGTGTGGTGTCGCCGGGGTTGTGCAGTTCGGTCCACCGTTCGACGACGTCGGTGCCCTCGGCGATGCGGTAGCAGTGCTCGGCGCGCAGTCCGGTGACCGGGTCGGTGAACAGCACACTCAGTTGTCGCTCGTCGCCGGTCGCCTCCTGGAAGTCCCAGGACACGCGCCGGTCGCCGGTGGGCAGTTCGACGATCAGTTCCGCACCGGCGAAGGGGCGTACGCCGTCGGTGGCGTATTCGACCGGGGCGTAGTCGCCTGCGGTGAGGAACGGGGTCGGCCCGGTGTAGGCGACCGGTGACGGGCCCGCGCTGACACCGTGCGGGCCCCAGGCGACCAGTTCCAGCCAGCGGCCGTGGTCGGGCACGGCGACGGTGTACTCGGTGTGCTCGCCGCGCAGGGTCCACTGCCGGTTGCTCATTTGACTGCTCCGATCGCCAGGCCTGAGATGAAGTGGCGCTGGAAGGCGAGGAACACCGCGACCGTCGGCACGGCGGCGATGACCGTCCCGGCGGCGATGACGCTCCACGACGACACGAACTGGCCCTGCAGGCCGAGCAGTGCCGGGGTGACCGGCATCGTGGCCTCGGTGCGGATGACGGTGATAGCCCACAGCAGGTCGTTGAAGATCCAGGTGAACGACAGCGCGCCGAGCGCGGCCAGGGCCGGTCTGGTCAGCGGCAGGATGACCCGGGTGAAGATCTGCCCGACGCCGGCCCCGTCGATGGTGGCGGCCTCCTGGATCTCGTTGGGCAGGTCGCGCATGAAGCCGTGCAGCACGAACGTGTAGAAGCCCAGTCCGAAGCCGACCTGCACGGCGATGAGCGCCCAGAGGGTGTCGTACAGGCCGGTGAGCTCGCTGAACTTGCTGACCGGGATGAGCACGATCTGGGGTGGGAGCAGGTTGCCGGCGAGCATCAGCAGCAGGATGGTGCGCCGGCCGGGGATGCGGTAGCGGCTCAGGGCGAACGCCCCCATCGCGCCCAGGCCGAGGCTGAGCAGGACCGCGGGCACGGTGACCAGCAGGCTGTTGATCAGGGCCTGCAGCTGGCCGCCGTCGGTCCACGCCTGGACATAGGTGTCGAGGGTGAACGAGTGCGGCAGGCTGCCGACGCCGTTGGCGGCGATGTCGTCGAAGGTGCGGGTGGACAGGACCACGACCCAGATGATCGGGCCGAGCCACAGCAGCGACACGGCGATCATGGCGGCGTGGTAGCCGCCGGTGCGCAGTTTGCTGATCATGACTCCTCCCGGAAGGCGCGGACCAGGTAGCCGATGATGACCACGAGGGCGAGCAGGAAGATCACCACGGCGATCGCCGAGCCGTAGCCCAGGCGCAGGCTCTGGAACGCGGCCGAGTACATGTAGGTGCTCAGCAGTTCCGAGGAGTGGTACGGGCCGCCGCGGGTCAGCGACCAGACGATGTCGAACGAGCGCAGCGAGTCGATGACGATGACCGACAGGATGACCGCGTTGACGCCCTTGAGCTGCGGAACGGTGACGTGCCACAGCCGCTGCCAGCTGTTGGCGCCGTCGACTTTCGCCGCTTCGTGCACGGCTGGGTCGACGGCCTTGAGCCCCGCGAGGTAGAGCACCATGATGTAGCCGATCTGCCGCCACAGCGACGGGATGATCACGGCGTAGAACGCGGTCTCCGGGTCGGCCAGCCACGGCCGGATGAGGTGTTCGAGACCGAGCGCGGTCAGCACCTGGTCGACGAGCCCGTCGGGCTGGTAGAAGACCCGCCAGACGAGCGCCGTGACGACCAGCGAGAACACGACCGGCAGGAACAGCGCGGCCCGGTAGAAGCCGACGCCGCGACGTTCGCGCTGCAGGGCCAGCGCCATGCCGAAGCCGCCGATGACGGACAGGCCGCCGAACAGCAGCAGCCACAGGACCGTGTTGCCCAGGGCGCCCCGGAAGACCGGGTCGCCGGCCAGCTCGACGTAGTTGTCGAAGCCGACGGGTACCGGGGCGGCCAACCCGTCCCACCGCGTGAACGAGAAGAAGACCCCTTGGATCGCGGGCCAGAACACCCAGATGCTCTCGACCACGAACGGCACCAGTACGAAGGTGAGCAGCAGCGGCGACGGCCGAAACGACCGCCGCCGCCGTGCAGTGCTGTTGGTGGAGCTGACCGCGGTCACGTCAGCCCTTGAAGACCTTCTCGGCGTTCTTCTGCCACTCGGCGAGGATCGCGTCGATCTGGTCGGGCTTGTCGATGAACCTGGTCAGCGCCGTGTCCGCGGTGGGCTGCAGCGCGTCGCTGGAGTCGCGGTTGAAGAACTGGGTGAGTTCTGCCGCGCCGGCCAGCATGGCCTTGCCCTTGGCGACCAGCGGCGTCTCGGCCGCCTTGGCCTTGGGGTTGGCGGGCAGGATGATGCCGGCGCTGTTGGCGACGTAGGCCTCCTGCGCCTCCACGGAGGCCACATAGGTCAGCAGCGCCTTGGTGGCGACCGGGTTGGCCGACTTGGCGCTGGCGAACAGGCCGTCGGTGGGCGCCTCCTCCGCGACCGGCACCGCCGGGTCGATGATCGGGAACTGGAAGAAGTCGAGGTCCTCGACGACGTCCTTGGCGGTGGCGTCGGCCAGGAACGTGCCGATGAGGAACATGCCGGTCTTGCCCGCGAGCAGGGCGGTGGTCGCCTCCTGGAACGGGTACGCCTTGCCCTTGGGGTCGAAGTACGGCAGGACCTCGCTCCACTTGGCGAAGACGGCCTTGACCTTGGGGTCGTCGAAGCGCTGCTTGCCGGCGAGCAGTTCGCGGTGGAACGGCGCGCCGTTGATGCGGATGTTGAGGTAGTCGAACCAGGCGGAGGCGACCCACGGGGTGTCGCCCAGGCCGATGCCGATCGGCGGGATGCCCTTGGACTTGAGGGTCTGGCACAGGGTGAGGAACTCGGCCCAGGTCTTCGGCGGCTGCACGCCCCACTTGGCGAAGTTGGACTTGCGGTAGAAGAAGCCCCACCAGTAGTTGTTCATGGGGACGAAGATCTGCTTGCCGGTCTCGTCGGTGGACACGTTGCGCATCGCCGGGGTGTAGTCGCCCAGGCCCTGCCACACGTCGGAGACGTCGAGCAGCAGGTTCTTGCGCGAGTAGGCGTTGGCGACCGAGCCGGAGTACCAGGTGTACAGGTCCGGCGGGTTGGCGGAGCTGAGGTAGGTCGGCAGCTGGGTGCGGTAGATCTCGGTGGCGACGGTGTTCAGCGTCGCGGTGCCCTTGCCGAGCTTGTTGAAGTCGGCGATGAGCTTCTCGAGGCCGGACTTGGCCGCCCCGGTGAGGTTCGACTGGAGGGTGATGCCGCCGCCGGCGGGGGCGTTGCCGGAACCGGCGGAGCTGGCGCAGGCGCTGAGCAGGGGGCCCGCGCCGAGGGCGCCGAGACCGGCGAGGCCGAGGCCGAGCAGCCGGCGACGACTGGGATCGAAGTCGCTCACTGAGGACATCCTTCCTGAGGGATGCTGGGGGTGACTGTGCGTATGTCGATCACGTAAATCCGTATGACGAACAGGTTGCATCGCGCCCCGGCAACTGTCAAGATATCTTCGTAATTAATGATTAGATCTCGGGTGGGGATCACTACTCCGGCAGATGGGGAGCCAGTCTATGCGCGGCCTTGACGGCAAGAACGCCCTGATCACAGGGGCGGCCGGCGGCATCGGCGCGGCCACCGCCCGCCGGCTGGCCGCCGAGGGCGTCGCCGTGGGCCTGCTCGACATCGCCGACACCGGCCCGCTCGCCGACGAGATCAACCGCTCCGGAGGGCGCGCACTGTCAGTGACCGTCGATGTCTCCGACGAGGCCGCCTGGACCGAGGCCGCCGCGACCGTGCGCGCAGCCTTCGGGCCGATCGGCATCCTGGTCAGCAACGCCTACGCCGTCGAGGTCACCCCGGCCCACCTGACCACCCGGCAGTCCTGGGACCACCAGCTCGCCGTCAGCCTCACCGGCACCTTCCTCGGCGTGCGCGCCTGCCTTGCCGACCTGCGCGCCGAGCACGGCGCGGTCGTGGTCGTCTCCTCGGTCCACGCCCTGGTCGGGCTGCCCGGCCGGCCCGCATACGCCGCGGCCAAGGGCGGACTGGTGGCCCTGGCCCGCCAGCTCGCCGTCGAGTACGGTCCCGAGATCCGCGTCAACACCGTGCTGCCCGGCCCGATCCTCACCGCCGCGTGGGACGACGTGTCCGAAGCGGACCGGCGGGCCAGCGTGGCCGAGACTGTCGCCAAGCGGTTCGGCACCCCCGACGAGGTCGCCGCCACGATAGCGTTCCTCGCCTCCGCCGACGCCGCCTACATCACCGGGACCAGCCTGGTGGTCGACGGCGGCTGGACCGCGACCAAGGCCTCGGCCTGACCTGACCGGCACCGACGAGCGAGAAGGCGCGAAGCATTGGCACAGTACACAGGACGCGGCGTCCACGGGCAGACCGTCGAGATCATCGCCGGGCGGATCCTCGCCGGCGAGATCGCCGAAGGCGCGACGATCAACCTCGCCGCGCTGCAGGAGGAACTCGACATCAGCCTCACCGTGATGCGGGAGGCGCTCAAGGTGCTCACCGCCAAGGGCCTGGTCGACGCCCGCCCCAAACGCGGCACGTTCGTGCGCCCCCGCGCCGCCTGGAACCTGCTCGACGCCGACGTCATCCGCTGGCAGTTCGCCGGCGGCGCCGACGCCTCGCTGCTCGACCAGCTGCACGAGGTCCGCGCCATCATGGAGCCCGCCGCCGCGAAACTCGCCGCCGTCCGCGCCACCGACGACGACCTCGCCGCGCTCGACGCCGCGCTGGCCCAGATGGCCGACGCCCAGGACGACCCGGCCGCCGCCGTCGCCGCCGACCTGAACTTCCACCGCGCCCTGCTGCACGCCGCCCACAACGAGTGGCTCGAACGGATGAAGGTCGTCATGGAGACCGGCCTGGCCGAACGCGACAAGCTCGTGCACGGCGCGCAGCACCACGACGACCCTGTCCCCAGTCACCAGGCCGTCGTGGCCGCGATCCGCGCCCGCGACGCCGCGGCCGCCGAACGCGCCATGGGTGACCTGCTGGACAAGGCAGCACAGGACGTCGACCACGTCCGCAAACAGAAGGACACCCGGTGAAGATCGACCGAATCGAGACCTTCCTCGTCGCGCCGCGCTGGCTGTTCTGCCGCGTACAGACCGACGACGGGCTGGTCGGCTGGGGCGAGCCCGTCGTGGAAGGCCGGGCCGAAGTCGTCCGGGCCGCCGTCGACACGCTCGCCGAACTCCTCATCGGCGAGGACCCGCTGCGCATCGAGCACCACTGGCAGGTGCTGACCAAGGGCGGCTTCTACCGCGGCGGCCCCGTGCTGTCCAGCGCCGTCGCCGGGCTCGACCAGGCCCTGTGGGACATCGCCGGGCAGGCCTACGGCGCGCCGGTGCACGCCCTGCTCGGCGGCCCGGTCCGCGACCGGGTGCGCATCTACGCCTGGATCGGCGGCGACGACCCGTCCGAGATCGGCGAGCAGGCCGCCGCGCAGGTCGCCGCCGGGATGACCGCGGTCAAGATGAACGCCTCCGGCAGGCTGTCCCCCATCCCGACCTCCGCCGAGGTCGACGCCGTCGTCAGCCGCGTCGCCGCCGCCCGCGAGGCCCTCGGCGAGCACCGCGACATCGCCGTGGACTTCCACGGCCGGGCCGGGTCGGCCGCCGTACGCCGCATCCTGCCCGAGATCGCGCCGCTGCGGCCGTTCTTCGCCGAGGAGCCGGTCCTGCCCGACCAGGCCCACCGCCTGCACGACATCGTGACCTGCTCCCCCGTGCCGATCGCGACCGGCGAGCGCCTCTACGGCCGGGCCGAGTTCCTCGCCCCGCTGCAGGCCGGTGTCGCGGTCGTGCAGCCCGACCTGTCCCACGCGGGCGGCATCTCCGAGGTGCGGCGCATCGCCGCGCTGGCCGAGACCCACGGCGCGGTGCTCGCCCCGCACTGCCCGCTGGGCCCGATCTCGCTGGCGGCGAGCCTGCAGGTCGCGCTGGCCACGCCGAACTTCCTGATCCAGGAACAGAGCATCGGCATCCACTACAACCAGGGCAGCGAGCTGCTCGACTACCTGGTCGACCCGGCGCCGTTCGCGTTCGTCGACGGCCACATCAACCGCCTGGACGCCCCGGGGCTGGGCATCACCGTCGACGAGGCCGCCGTACGCAGGGCGGACGCGACCGGTCACGCCTGGCGCAACCCGGTCTGGCGGCACGACGACGGCTCCTTCGCCGAATGGTGACCGACGCACCGGTCACGCTGCACGCCGCGCTGGACCCCACCCACGGCGGCCGGTGGACCAGCCTGTCCGGCGGCGGCCGCGAATGGCTCTGGCACCGCCCCGGCACCGCCCGCGAGGACGTCTCCGCCAATGACGCCTTCGTCGACGCCGGTGGCCTCGAAGAATGCCTACCGACCGTGCGCGGCCTGCCCGACCACGGCGACCTCTGGCCCCACCCCTGGCAGCGGGACCCGGGCGGGCGACACCTCAACCCCTCCGGTGGCGTCGTAGCCGGGCGCGACAGCGGCGGCTCCGGCTACGACGCCGCCGCGACCAGCGACGAGCCCGCGTCCCGCGCGACGATCACCCGGCCCGAGTTCACCCTGACCAGGACCGTGCGCCACCGCGACGACGCGGTCATCGCCGACTACACGCTCGCCGCCGACCCCGGCTACCGGTTCTTGTGGGCCGCCCACGCCCTGCTCGACCTGAGCCCCGCCGCCCGCCTCGACGCACCCGACGGCACCACCACCAGGCTGTACCCCGAAGCAGCACCCCTGCTCGCCGAACCGTGGCCCGGCGACCGCCCCTGGATCGAAGGTCCCTGGCCCGCTCCGGCCGGGCTGGCCCTGGACCGGCTCGGCCCCGACGACGGCACGGCGCTCGGCGCGATCCTCACCGACTGCCCGACCGTGCACGTCACCGACGGGGCCGACCGGCTCACCCTGCACCTGGACTGCGACGGCCAGCCCCGCTCCACCGCCCTGTGGCGCAACCTGCGCGGCTGGCCCCAACCCGGCCCCTACCGCAGCATCGGCGTCGAACCGATGCTCGGCGCCGTCTTCGACCTCGCCGAGGCCGGCCCCGGCGACGCCGCCGAAGTGCCCGCGTCCGGCCAGGTCACCTGGCGGCTCACCATCACCGCTCACCGCCGCGGAGGAACCCCCGCATGACCCTGCTCGACACCCTGCGCGCCCACCGGCTGCTCGCGATCGTGCGCGGCCCCGACCCGCAGGCCGCCCTGGACAGCGTGCTCACCCTCGCCGACAGCGGCGTACACCTGATCGAGGTGTCGCTGACCGCCGCCGGAGCGCTGGACACCATCGCCCGCGCCCGCGCCGCGCTCGGCCCCGGGTTCGCGCTCGGCGCGGGCACGGTGCTCACCGAGACCGACGCCCGCCAGGCCGCCGACGCCGGCGCGACCTTCCTGGTCACCCCCGCCATCGCGCCGAGCCTGGCCGAAGCGGCCCGCCTCGGGCTGCCCGCACTGGCCGGCGCGCTCACCCCCAGCGAGGTCGTGCAGGCCACGCTCGCCGGAGCGGCCGCGGTGAAGCTGTTCCCCGCCTCCATCGGCGGCCCCGGTTACCTGCGCGCGCTGCGCGACCCGTTCCCGCAGACCGCGTTCGTGCCCGTCGGTGGCGTCGACGCCACCCTGGCCCCGCAGTACCTGCAGGCGGGCGCGGTCGCGGTCGGCGTCGGCTCGCCGCTGCTCGGCGACGCAGTACGCGGCGGCGACCTCGCCGCGCTGCGCGAGCGCGCCCAGGCGTTCCTGGCCGGAGTGGCCGCATGACCGACGTGCTCACCCTCGGCGAGACCATGGCCGCGTTCCGGATGGCCGGACCGATGCGGCTCGGCGGCCCGGCGCACCTGTCGATCGCCGGTTCCGAGTCCACTGTCGCGATCGGGCTGGCCCGGCTCGGCCACCGGGTGAGCTGGCTCGGCGTCACCGGCGCGGACGAGCCCGGCGAGCTGGTACGGCGCAGCCTGCGCGCCGAAGGCGTCGACATCGCCCTGGCGCGCGTCGACGCCCAGGCCCCCACCGGGCTGATCCTGTTCGAGCCCCGGGTCGGCGACCTCACCCGGGTCGTCTACCACCGCACCGGCTCGGCCGGGTCCCGGCTGACCGCCGACGACGTGCATCCCGCGTTCGCCGACGGCCGCACACCGCGGATCGTGCACGTCACCGGCATCACCTGCGCCCTCGGCGACGGCCCGTACGAGGCCGTGCGGTACGCCGTCGGACACGCACGGGCCGCGGGCAGCCTGGTCGGCCTCGACGTCAACCACCGCACCCGGCTGTGGTCGGCGCGCCAGGCCGCGGAAGCGCTGCGCCCCATGCTGCCCTCCCTCGACCTGGTCATCGCCTCCGACGACGAACTCGCGGTGCTCACCGACGACCCCGACCCGGTCGCCGCGCTGCTGGCCGCGGGCGTACGCGAGGTCGTGGTCAAGCACGGCGCGGGCGGCGCGACCAGCCACGGCGAGCACGGCACGCTGCACCGGCCCGCCCGGCGGGTGCCGGTCGTCGACACCGTTGGCGCGGGCGACGCGTTCGTGGCCGGCTACCTGTCCGGCGTGCTCGACGGGGCCGACGCGGCGGCCCGGCTCGACCGCGCCGTCACCGTCGGGGCGTTCGCGGTCGCGACCCGCGGCGACTGGGAAGGGCTGCCGTCCCGCGACGACCTCGCCCTGCTCGACCACGACCCCGGCAGCGCCGTCCGCTGACGCCCTGCCCCCCGAGAGGAACACCATGACGACGCAGGAGCACACAATCCTGAGCAAGCCGGTGGCGTGGAGCGACGACCGGCTCGAACTCGGCGAAGGAGCCCGCTGGGTCGACGGCCGCCTCGTGCTCGTCGACCTGCTCGCCGGGCGGCTGCTGGAGACCGGCGGCGACGCACCCGGCCCGCTGCGTGGGCTGTACCGGCTGGATGTGCCGCTGGGCGCGGTCGCGCCGGTGGCCGGAAAGCCCGGCCGCTGGCTGGCCGCTGCCGGCACCGGCCTGGTCCTGCTCGACGGCGGACAGGTCCACCCGCTGACCGACCTGGAGTCCACCAACCCCGTCCCGGCGCGGATGAACGACGCGGTCGCCGACCCACACGGGCGGTTCTGGGCGGCGAGCATGACCTACGACGCCACGCCGGGCGGCGGCACGCTGTTCCGCCACGACGGCACGACGCAGGCGGCGGTCACGGGGCTGACCATCACCAACGGCCCGGCGTTCGACGCGACCGGCACGGTCATGTACCTGGCGGACACGCCGCTGGGCCAGGTCGACCGGTTCACCGTCGACCCGGCCACCGGCGAGCTGTCGGAGCAGACGCCGTTCCTGCGGCTGACGCCCGCCGACGGCTTCCCCGACGGCATGACCGTCGACGTCGCGGGCAACCTGTGGGTGGCGCTGTGGGGCGGCCACGCCGTACGCCGCTACCGGCCCGACGGCGCCCTCGACCGGGAGATCCGGCTGGGTGCGGCCCAGCCGACCAGCGTGTGCCTGGGCGGCCCGGACATGCGACGGCTGTTCGTCACCACCGCCTCCTATGGGCTCTCCGATCCCTCACCGCTCGACGGAGCGCTGCTGACGGTGGACGTCGACATCCCCGGTTCACCTGCCGCCGCCGCGGACCTTGCACGTGGATGAGGCGGCGGCACGGCAGCCGACCCGTCACCGCCCGGCGCAGGCGGCCTCCAGCGCGGTCAGGTAGGAGCGGGCCCAGGCCTGGATGTCGTTGGCGCGCACCTGCGCCCGCATGGCGGCCATCTGCGGGTTCGGCTCGGCCGGGTCGGCTTCCAGCGCCTCGACCATGGTGTCCTTGAGGCCCTCCACGTCGTGCGGGTTGACCAGGTAGGCCTGGGTCAGCTCCGCGGCGGCCCCGGCGAACTCGCTGAGCAGCAGCGCCCCGCACCCGTCGACGCGGGCGGCGACGTACTCCTTGGCGACAAGGTTCATGCCGTCGCGCAGCGGGGTGACCGCCATGACGTCGGCGGCGCGGTACAGCGCGGCCAGTTCGGTGCGGTCGAAGACCTGGCTGAGGTAGTGCACCGGGGCGACGCCGAGCCGGCCGAAGTCGCCGTTGATCCGGCCGACCTCGCGCTCGACCCGGTCGCGCAGCTGCCGGTACTGCTCGACGCGTTCCCGGCCCGGGATGGCGACCTGCACCAGGACCGTCTCGGGGACCTTGAGCCGGCCGTCGGCGAGCAGTTCCCGGTAGGCCTTGAGCCGGTGCTCGATGCCCTTGGTGTAGTCGAGCCGGTCCACGCTGAGGATCACCCGCTGCGGGTCGCCCAGGTCGGCCCGCAGTTTCGCGGCCTTGTGCACGACCTCGTCGCGGCTGGCCAGTGCCTCCATCTCGGCGGTGTCGATCGACACCGGGAACGCGCCGGTGCTGGTCACGTGGCCGTCGAGTTCGATGCCGCGCTCGTCGACGTTCGCGCCGAGCACCTTGGCGACCAGCTGCCGGAAGTTGTGGACGGCCTGGATGCGCTGGAATCCGATCAGGTCGGCGCCGAGCATGCCGCGCAGCAGTTCGGCGCGGCGCGGCAGCTGCATGAACAGCTCCGGGGGCGGGAACGGCACGTGCAGGAAGAAGCCGATGCGCAGGTCGGGGCGTTGCGCGCGCAGCATCGCGGGCAGCAGCTGCAGGTGGTAGTCCTGCACCCAGACCACGGCGCCGTGGGCGGCTTCGCGGGCGGTGCGGTCGGCGTAGCGCTGGTTGACCCGCTGGTAGGCCTCCCACCAGCGGCGGTGGTGCACCGCGGGTTCGACGGCGTCGTGGTAGAGCGGCCACAGGGTGGAGTTGGCGAAGCCCTCGTAGTGGTCGCGGATGTCGTCCTCGGACAGCTCGACCGGGATCAGGTGCACGCCGTCGACGTCGGGCAGCGATGGGGTCGGGCCGGGCTTGTCGGCCCAGCCGATCCAGGTGGCCGGCTTGTTGATGAGCACGGGATGCAGGGCTTCACCCAAGCCACCGGGGCTGCGCCGCCATTCGAAGACTCCCTCGGAGGCGGCGGCGTCGTTGATGGGCAGACGGCTGGCGACCACGACTAGCGAGGCGTCCCGCATCGGGTGCCCCCTTTCCGGGCTTTTACTGACATGAGGACGGTTCGTAAGGCTCTGCGGTTATTGATCGGGCCACGCGAACTTGTACCAACCCAAAGTTACGCCGCGATTACAGAACGCACTTCCTTTGTTCGTGCCAGTCTTCCTCACAGTAATCGCCGAGTTCCGTGCGATCCATGTTCGTCTCATCACGCCGTACACAATGGACGGTTTGATTACGCAGCTCGCACGTGCGAGAAGCAGGCGTGAACGTGAATCACGCCCGGATGGCAGCTCAGGCCCGACCTCACTGTCCGCACATCCGCGCGCTGTCGGCCGCGCTCACCAGGCGATGAAGATTAGCTTCTTGACCTTGCTCATATATGTAGCTAACTTTCACATTGCCGAACAACTCTCTCGGAGGCCGTCGATGAAACATCTCGCCGCCGCCGTCGCAGCCCTGGCGGTCGCTCTGCCCGCCCCCGCCGCGGCACGGCCCGCCCCTGCCCCCGCCGCCGAACACGGCTGGGTCACCTCGACCCTGCGGCACATGAGCCTCGAACAGAAGGTCGGCCAGCTGTTCGTCACCTACGTGTACGGCTCCGACGCCACCGACCCCGCCCCGGCCGACCGCACCGCGAACCTCGCGGCCTTCGGCGTCGAGACCCCCGCCGAGGTCGTGGACCGCTTCCACCTCGGCGGCGTGGTCTACTTCGCCTGGTCGCACAACCTCGACAACGTGCGGCAGATCGCCACGCTGTCCAACGGGCTGCAGGCCGCGTCGCTGCGCCCGGGCGGCAAGGACGAGGTGCCGCTGCTCATCTCCACCGACCAGGAGCAGGGCGTCGTGCAGCGCATGCCCGCGCCGTCGGCCCAGTTCCCGGGCTCGATGGCGCTGGGCGCGGCCCGGTCCCCGGCAGCCGCCCACCTGGCCGCCGAGGTCACCGGCCGCGAGCTGAGCGCGGTCGGCGTGCGCCAGCCGTACGCGCCGATCGCCGACGTCAACGTCAACCCGGCCAACCCCGTGATCGGCGTGCGCTCCTTCGGGTCGGACCCCGCCGCCGTCGCGGGCCTCACCGCGGCCCAGGTCGCCGGATTCGAGCAGGGCGCGGGGGTGACCGCGGTCGCCAAGCACTTCCCCGGGCACGGCGACACCGCCACCGACAGCCACACCGGCCTGCCGGTCATCCACCACACCCGCGAGCAGTGGGAGCGCATCGACGCCCCCGCGTTCCGGGCGGCGATCGCCGCCGGCGTCGACTCGATCATGACCGCGCACATCGTCGTACCTGCGCTGGACCCCTCGGGCGATCCCGCCACCCTGTCGCCGACCATCCTCACCGGCGTGCTGCGCGAGGAGTTCGGCTACCAGGGCGTGATCGTCACCGACGCGCTCAACATGGCCGGGGTACGCACCAAGTACGGCGACGCCCGCGTGCCGGTGCTCGCCCTGAAAGCCGGCGCGGACCAACTCCTGATGCCGCCGAACCTGGCCCTGGCCTACGACTCGGTGCTGCATGCCGTGCGCGACGGGGAGCTGACCGAGCGCCGCATCGACGAATCGGTGCGCCGCATCCTGTCGGTCAAGTACCGCCAGGGGCTGAACCGCTCGCCCTACGTCGACGTCGAGGCCGCGGTCACCTCCGTCGGCGCGGCAGACCATCTGGCGGCGGTCGCCGAGGTCACCGACCAGACCCTCACCGCCGTACGCAACGACGCCGGGCTGCTGCCGCTGGCGGGCGCCGACCGGTCCGTGCTCGTCACCGGCTGGAACAACGCCGCATTCAACCCGATCGGCAGACTCGCCGACGGCTTCACCGCCCGCGGCTCGCGCACGACCGCACTGCCCGCGACGCTGCCGTCCGCCCAGGCGATCGCGAACGCCGCCGCCCAGGCCACCCAGCACGACCTCACCGTCGTCCTGGTCAACAAGGCCTGGGACACCGCCGTCGGCGACCCGCGAGCCAGCCAGCAGCAACTGGTCGCCGCCCTGGTCGCCACCGGCAAACCCGTCATCGTCACCGCTGTGCGCGACCCGTACGACATCGCGTATCTGCCCGGCGTCAGCACCTACCTGGCGGCCTACGCCTACACCCCCGCGGCCATGGACACCCTGGTCCGGGTGCTGCACGGCGACCTGTCCCCGCACGGACGGCTCCCGGTCACGATCGTCGCCGCCACCGACCCCGCCACGACGCTCTACCCCACCGGCCACGGCCTCACCTGGTAGGAGAAACCCTTGTTACGCAGAAACCTCATCACCGGCGGTATCGCCGCGGGTGCGCTCGGCGCGACCGCGCTCGCCGCGCCCGCCGGGGCCGCGCCCAAGCCGCACCGCGTGCAGACCGGACTGGACCGGCTGGTCGCCGAGCGGTTCGCCACCCTCGCCGGGCAGAAGGTCGGTGTGGTGTCGAACCCGACCGGCGTCGACGCCGACTACCGGCACCTGGTCGACCTCATCCACGAGTCCGGCCGGGTCGACCTGGTCGCGGCGTTCGGGCCCGAGCACGGCTTCCGCGGCTCCGCGCAGGCCGGCGGCAGCGAGGGCACCGGCGTCGACGCCCGCACCGGCATCACCGTCTACGACGCGTACGGCGCCTCGCTGGCCAAGTGGGAGGAGATGATGACCCGGGCCGGGGTCGAGACCGTCGTGTTCGACATCCAGGACGTGGGCGTGCGCTTCTACACCTACATCTGGACCATGTACACCTCGATGCTCGCCGCGGCCCGGCTCGGGCTGCGCTACGTGGTGCTCGACCGGCCCAACCCGATCGGCGGGCGCGCCTTCGGTCCGATGATGACCCCGGAGTTCACCTCCGGCGTGGGCCTCAAGGAGATCATCCAGCAGCACGGGATGACGGTCGGCGAGCTGGCCCGCTTCTTCAACGCCGAGTTCCTGCCCGCCGAGGCGGGCCGCCCGGTCGAGCTGGACGTGGTGGCGTGCAAGCACTGGAAGCGCGACATGTTCGCCGCCGACACCGACGTGCCGTGGGTCATGCCCAGCCCGAACATGCCGACCCCGGACACGGCGCTGGCCTACCCGGGCACCGGCCTGTTCGAGGGCGTCTCGTCGATCAGCGAGGGCCGGGGCACCACCCGCCCGTTCGAGCTGGTCGGCGGTCTGGCCACCGACTTCGACTACCACTGGTCCGACCGGCTCAACAACCGCGGCCTGCCGGGCGTGCGGTTCCGGGAGGCGTACTTCGTGCCGACGATCGCCGGGCACCACCCGCCGCTGCTGAACAAGCTGTGCGCCGGGGTGGAGGTCAAGGTGACCGACCGGGCGGCGTACGACCCGATCCGGACCGCGGTCGCGATGCTGGTCGAGGCGCGCAAGTATGCGGCGTTCGCATGGCGGGCCGACTCCTACGACCCGGTGCGGCCGTACTGGGTGGACAAGCTCACCGGCTCGTCCCGGCTGCGCACGATGATCGACGCGGGTGCCGACGTCGACGACGTCGTGGGCGCCTGGTCGGCGGAGCTGGCGGCGTTCGAGCAGCGACGCCGCCCGTACCTGCTCTATTGACAGCGCGCAGTGCGCCCCGGCCGTACGTCCGCATCGGATCGCGGCGGCCGGGGTGTGCTCACCGCGGTTCGCGCCACCAGTCCGCCTCGCCCCTGAGCAGCACCTCGACTCCGCCCGGGGCCTCGCCGACCGTCAGGCACACCTGCTGGTACGCGGTGCCCACGCGCGACAGGATCCCCGTGACCGGACGGCACTCCTGCGTCCAGCCGTAGCCGGCCAGCACCTCACGCACCTGCGACACGGTCAGTCGGCCCTCCAGGAACACCGTCTTGGCGCACACCGCCCCGTTCTGGCCGCAGTTCTCGCTCCACACCCGCGCGACCGACAGCCCCGACCCCCACGGCACGGCATCCCGGGTCGACGGCATCCGCGCGCCCGGCAGCTTCGCCCCCACGAACCCCCAGCAGCCCACGAGCAGCACCACCGCGCCCAGGGCGGCCAGGCTCTCGAACCGCCGACCGCGCACCGAGCGCCCCACCAGCATCACCACGACGGGCACCAGCGACGCCAGCGCCGTGAACGGCAGCAGCCAGTCCACCTCCGGTGCCAGCGGTCCGCTGCTCAGCCACACGTGCGACGCCAGCAGGCACCCGGCCAAGGCCGTCAGCTGCACCGCGCACGCGACCACCGCAGCCCGCGGCGTGGCGGCGACGGCCACGACGACCAGCATCGGCACGAGCACGATCAGCGCGCACACCACCGCGATCCAGGGCTCCGCCAGCTGCCACCGGCCGATCAGCGCCACCACTGCGATCAGCGCCGGCACCGCGTACGCCATCCGCCCCCGCCACCCGGCGGGCCGCCACCACGTCTTCAGCACGTACGTATCCTGCAGGCTCCGGCTGCTCGCGCGCTGACCCGCGACCCGGCGGCTCGATCAGACCGGCCGGCCCGGCGGCACGATCCGCTGCCACTCGCTGGAGTAGACGGTGCCGAACAGGCGCAGCTGGTCGCCCTTGCAGCTGTAGGTCTCCGGAGTGATCGTGGCCTTGAGCTTTTCCTTGGCACGCTGGCTTCCGTTGACCTTCAACGTGGTCCAGCCGGTCGCCTGCGGGTTGCTGTAGTTGATGGTCTTGTCGTCGGCCACGTAGTTGAGCTTCGTCGTGCCATTGTGGATCATCTCGAACCGGTCGCCGTAACCCGCGCCGCGGCGGGTCGTCTTGTCGACGGTGGTCATCGTGCCGTCGGCCTTGATCTGCATCAGCGTGCCCGAACCCGTGAACTGGATCTTGTTGCCGTACATCTCCCAGTTGGCCGTGTACGCGGTCTCCCGCCAGCTGCCGATCAGGCAGTCGGCCGGAGCCGCGCTCGGCGGCGGTGCCGGCGGTGAGAGCGAAGGGGACGTGGCGACCGTCGGCGAAGGGCTCGGCGGCGCGGCCGGCTCATCGCGAAGCGCCAGGTAGGCCGCGGCACCCCCGGCCAGGCAGAGCACCAGCAGCGCGACGAGCGCCACCACGCCCACCACCACGGGCACTGTCCAATCACGACGGGGCGGAGTCGGCTGCACGAGACCAGCATCCGCAAGGATCACCGTGACGACAAGTCCCGAATCGATCACACAGCCGGAGGTCGCGACGAACCGGCCTCACCTGCCGGGCAGCACCTCGTCCAGGAAGTCGATGCCCTGCTCGATCAGGCCGCCGATGTCGTCGTATCCCTCGAAGCAGTGGTCGGCCCCGGGCACGAGCACGAGGTCGGCCCGCACCCCGACCGCGCGCAACGCCTCGGTGAGCGCCTGCCCCTGGCTCGCCGGGACGATCTGGTCGTCGGTGCCGTGCACGGTGAGGAACGGCGGGGCCCCGGCGTGCACCCGGCTGAGCGGGTTGCCGAAGGCGACGAACTCCCGCCGGCCGCTGAGCGGCCCGCCGAACAGCATCGCGGGTGGGGCGGCCGGGTCGTCCAGGTCGTGCACGGCGAGGAGGTCGACCGCGCCGTACCAGTTGACGACCGCCTGGATCGCGGTCTCGCCGACACCGGTCAGCCCGGCCATCGCAGCGAGGTGGCCACCCGCCGACTCGCCCAGCGCGGCAAACCGGGCCGAGTCGATCTTCAGTTGGTCGGCGTGGAGGCGCAGCCAGCGCACGGCCGACTGGACGTCGAGCAACTGGGCCGGATACTGCGCTTCCAGCGCGAGCCGGTAGTCGACGTCGGCGACCGCCCAGCCGCGGTCGAGGAAGCGCTGGTGGAACCGGTGCGGTGCGACCGTCGGCGGCAGGCCCACCCGGCTGCCCTCCAGCCAGCCGCCGCCGTGCACCCACAGCAGCACCGGGAACGGCCCGTCACCCGGCGGCAGGTGCAGGTCCAGGTGCAGCGGCCGGTAGCCGGGCACCACGGCCACAGTGCAGTCCGCGAAGGTGACGGTGGGCCGTGGCTCCGGTGGCGGGTATCCGGTCACGGGCGCACTCCATTCATGATCACTACGATGTGCCGAGAATACCTCGCCTGACGGCCACCCCCGGAGGACCACATGACCATGCCCCGCCTGTCACCTGCCGGCTGGACGATCGCGGCCTTCGGCCTCGCGGCGCTGCTGCTCGGCGCAGTCGGCCTGATCAGCCCGGCCACGCTGCTGGCCTCGATGGGATTCGCCCACGACGGCGCCGCCGCCCGCGCCGCCGACGACTACACGCTCGTGTTCGTCCGGACCTCGGCCATGGCCTCGTTCAACATGGGCGTCTACTACCTGCTCGCCGCGGCGAAGGACTGGACGGCGTTCTTCGCCTACACCGTGGCCTTCCGGCTGGTGACGTTCACCGTGTTCACCGCCCTGGTGCTGACCGACACGGCACCGGCCGGCTTCTTCGCCGTCGCGGCCTGGGAAGGGGCGGGTGCGCTCGCCACCTTCGTCGCGCTGCGCGCACGACGGTCACCCGCCGGAGTTCGTGCCACCAGTTGAGGCTGCGGCCACGGCGCAGTCGACGAATGAGCGGATCAGGCTGGTCTCGTTCGCGGCCAGCCACACCGGGGCCCACCGCACGGGTGGCGCATCCGGCATCGGCAGGTAGGCGATGTCGGGTCTGGGGTAGAAGCGTGCGGCGTGTTCTCCTACCGGGAAGACGCCCTTGCCGGTGGCGACGAGAGCGAGGATCTCGGGAAAGGTGTCGGCCTTGGGACCGAGCAGCACCCGGCGTCCGCTGGGCGTGGCGGCCGGGATGCGGGCCAGCCTGGTCTCCTCGGGCATGGTGTCGGGCAGCTGAACGACCGGGTGGTCGGCCAGGACCTCCATGCTGACCTCGCCTCGGCCGGCCAGCGGGTGCCCCACCGGGACGGCCAGCAGCTGCTGTTCGGACAGCAGCTGCGGCCCCACCCGCACACCGCGGACCGGCAACACGGTGATCAGGACGTCGACCGCGCCGCTGAAGACCCGTTCGTAGGCGTCGTGGACCTGGGCCTCGTTGATGTGGACCGCGCAGTCGGGCTGCCGGACACCGAACAGCGCGACCGCCTTGAGCAGCAGCTGGCCCGCGCCGGCACCGAGGAATCCCACCCGCAGTGTCCCGCTGATCCCTCGGCCGGCTTCGACGGCCCGGCGCACCGCGCTGTCGATGCCGGCCAGGTGCGGGGTGAGCTCCTCGACGAGGCAGGCGCCGATCGTGGTGAGCGCGACCGAGCGGCTGGTACGGACGAACAGATCCGCTCCTATTCGGCGTTCCAGGCGCTTGACGATGCGGCTCACCTGGCCGGTGGTCATCCGCAACTGTTCGGCGGTACGGCCGAAGTGCAGCTCCTGGGCCAGGGTGAGGAGCACCTCGGCCTCGGTCCGTTCCAGCATGCGCACCGCCCATCGTTGTCTGCGGAGCAACGAAGGTAGCTCGAACCGTGCTTGATCACATTCTCGCGATCACCGAGGGTGGTCGTTGTCACCCCGCACGAACAACGGCCGCAGACGGCCGGCGCGCTCGAAACCCTGGAAAGGATCCCTTGCGATGGGCAAAGTCATCTCCGCCATGTCGATCTCCGTCGACGGCTACGTCGGGGCCGCCGACCCCGAACAGTGGTGGCCGGTGCATGAACGACTGCACGGATGGGTGTTCGGCCTGGCAGCGTGGCGCTCCCGGCAGAACATGGAGGGCGGTGCGCACACCGTCTCGTCCGACCTGGTCGCCGAGGAGTTCGCCGGCACCGGCGCGTACGTGCTCGGCCGCAACATGTTCGACTACGGACAGGAACCCTGGGGAGAGAAGCCGCCGTTTCAGGCTCCGGTCTTCGTCCCGACCCACCGCCCACGCGAACCGCTGACACGCATCGGCACCACGTTCACCTTCGTCACCGAAGGCATCGAAGCCGCGCTGAAGCTGGCCCGCGAAGCCGCCGGCGACAAGAACGTCTTCGTCTCCGGCGGTGCCAGCATCGTCCAGCAGTGCATCCGCGCCGGGCTGCTCGACGAACTGCACCTGCACCAGACCCCGGTGCTGCTCGGCGCCGGGATCCGGCTGTGGGACGACATCGGCACCGACTGGAAAGACCTGCAGCCGACAAGGGTCACCGCTGCCGACGGCGTCACCCATCTGTACTACGGGTTCGACAACACCCAGAAGTGAAGCCCGTCGGGAACGGCGCAGGGCCGGGAGCTAGGCTCCCGGCCCTGCGTTTCTTACGCTGGCCCGTGCTACGGGTTGACCACGCTGACGGTCAGGACGTTGCCCGACTGGGCGGTGACCGTGGCGGTGACGCCGAGGCCGGCGACCTTCACGCTGCCCTGCGGGTTGGCGGTGCTGTAGTACGCGTCCGGGTTGGTGTCGTCGAACGTGGCGATGCCCGCGTTGGCCGGGGCGCAGGCCGCCACGGTCTGCACGGTCTGGGTCTTGCCGCTGCCGGCGAGCACCTCCTTGTGCAGGCACAGCTCCGGCACCGGCTGGATGCCGAACGTCGCGTCGAACGGCTGGCGGCGGTTGCTGGGCCGGGTGCCGTCGGGGTACGCGAACGGCGCGGGCCGGGCGTCGACCGGCAGCGACAGGCCGGTGCCGGGGTGCTCGGAGGTGTTGTTGTCCTCGACGGTGTGGTTGACGTACCACACGAGCATGCCGGGGCGGAACGAGAAGAACTCGACCTTGTCCGGCGCGCTGAGGTTGTAGCTGAACTGGTAGGGGCCGGTGCGCAGGGTGTCGTCCCAGCCGACGTACTGGCGGTTCTCCAGCAGGTAGTAGCGGTCGGCGGTGGTGGTCACCGTGCCGGTCGAGCGCTGCCACTGGCCGGTCGCGGTCCAGGCTCCGGGCTGCTCGACGTCGTCGGTCAGCACGGTGGTGTTGCCGGCCTTGACGACGATGTCGTCGATGAACGCGCCGGCGAAGTGCACGCCGCCGTCGGTCTGGTAGCGGAACCGGAACTGCGTCGCGGCGCCGCCGGCGGTGTAGGACAGGCGCAGCGTGGTCCACTTGCCGTTGGACGAGCCGGTGATCGGCTGGCCGATCTGCGACCAGGTCGTGCCGCCGTCGGTGGAGTATTCGCCGTACAGGTAGTCGAAGCCGGCCTCGATGTCGTACCAGGCCTTGGCCGTGACGGTGACCTTCGAGGCGGCCGGCACGGCGTGCGACAGGGACTCGTTGAGCTGGTCGGCGCTGCCGGTCCACCAGGCGTACTGGCCCGAGGAAGGCGTGGTGTACGTCGTCGACGTGGTCGCGGCGGGCAGGTTGACCTTGATCGCCTGGGCGTTGGCGGCGTCGGCGTCCTGGGCCGGGTCCAGCAGGATGGTGCCGCTCTGGCCGGGGTTGACTTCGCGGTAGTCGAGCCAGCCGAGGAACAGCTTCTCCTCGGGGCCCATCAGGCCGGGCGTGGTGCCGATGCCGTTGTTCGCCTCCGCCCCGTGGCCGAGCCACGAGCCGGAGCTCATCAGCGTCCAGAACGCGGTGGTGTTCTCGCCGCCGGCGGTGTCGTAGTAGTCCGGCAGGCCGAGGTCGTGGCCGAACTCGTGGGCGAACACGCCCAGGCCGCCGTTCTCCGGCTCGGTGGTGTAGTCGCCGAGCCAGTAGTTCGAGTTGCCGATGCGCGCGCCGCCGGACAGGTTCTGCTGCGTGCCGACGCTGGGACCGGACACGCCGTAGTCGGTGGCGTTGACGTACCAGCGGTGCGACCAGATGGCGTCCTCGCCCTGCGCGCCGCCGCCGGCGTCCTCGCCCTCACCGGCGTGCACGGCCTGGAAGTGGTCGATGTAGCCGTCGGACTCGTCGAAGTCGCCGTCGCTGTCGAAGTCGTAGCGGTCCCAGACGTCGAACTGCGCGAGGTAGGCGTTGATCTGGTCGGGGGTCATGGTCGCCAGCGCATGCTGGTACCAGGCGTTGCCGGTGTCGCTGATGAAGGCCCAGGAGCCGCCGTTGTCCTCGATGGCGTTGTCGCCGTAGTAGGACGCGTTGTAGGGCACCTTCACCCAGTCGCTGACGGTGTTGGTCACCGAGTACCGGCCGGAGGACAGGTCCTCGTAGAAGCTCTTCATCGACTCGCCGGAGCCGTTGAACAGCTGCTCGTAGTGGGCGGTGTCGAAGTCGGGGGCCCATTCGGTGGAGTTGTTCACCGAGCGGTCGGGGGCGGGGATCTCGTTGTGCAGGGGGCCGGGAGCGGTGCCGTACTTGCCCGCGCTCTGCGTGCCGAACTCGGACAGGATCGTGAAGATCTTGTCGGTCTTCTCGAACGCCACCTCGACGACGTTGTCCGTCGCGGCGTCGACCGTGACGTTGCCCTTGGCGTCGACGTGGGCCTTGCCGCGGGCGACCATCTCGAGTGCGGCCTTGCGCTTGGCGAGCCACTGCTCGGTGCGCGGGCCGGGCCGGTTGTCCGGCCGGTGGGCCGCGGCGGCCTGCGCGCCGCCTTCCGCGTTCCCGCTGGGGGCAGGTGCTGCACCGGCCGGCCATTGCAGGGCAGCGACTACCATCGCCGCGCCGGCCGCGCCGGCGACAGCGGAGATGGTGAGCTTCCTCATCGTGTTGATCCCTCCGGGGCGGAAACTGTGAAGCAGTTTTCGCTTCACTTTGCGGAGCCTCACACAGAACGACGAGTTCATCTCTCGGCCGCCGAGCCGGGTGGTCCGTGACGCGGATGTCGCGGTCGCGTCGCGGACGTCGGCCGGCACCGTCATCACCGGGCCGGCTGCGGTCGCGTGGGCAATCCTGCAACACCGGGAGCCGACGGGGAGGGCAGCCCGGCCCCGCATCCACCAAATATCGACTGCCATCGCTGCAAATGTGGACGCGAACGGCTCCGACATCGAGATTGGCCGGTTGACTGCGTTCCACGGGCTCGTCTAACGTCGCCGGGAAGCGCTTTCCAGCGCCTACGCGACCGGGTTGCCGCAACAGACGGCCCGGTGCCAGGCACGTCCCATGCCGTCGCCCAACGGCATGGTCCGCTCCCAGCACAAAGGACGCACACCGATGAAACCGCACACCTCTCACCGCCGGCGCGCACGCCTCGCCGCACTGGTCACCGCCACCGCCGCGGCAGCGCTGACCGTCATCGCCGGCACCCTGCTGACCACACCCGCCAGCGCCGCGACACTGTTCAGCGCCGACTTCGAATCCGGCGCGAGCGGCTGGTCGAAGTCCGGCGGCGACTGGACCGTCGTCGCCGACGGATCCCAGGTGTTCCAGCAGGCCAGCGCCACCACCGATCGCGCCCGCCAGTTCGCCGGCTCCAGCAGCTGGACCGACTACACCGTGCAGGCGCGGGTCAAGCCGCTGACGTTCGGGTCCGGCGGCGTCGCGGCCCTGGTGTCGCGGTCCAGCGGCGCCACCGTCATGTACCGGCTCGCGCTCACCGGCGGAAACCGGGTCGAGCTGCAGTACATGAACGGCAGCAGCATCACGGTCCTGGCGGGCGTGTCCCGGACCGTGTCGACCGGCACCTGGTACACCCTGCGGATCACCACCAGCGGCACCACCGTCAGCGGCTACGTCGACGGCACCCTGGTGGGCACCGCCACCACCTCGGCGATCTCCGCCGGCCGCATCGGCCTGTTCACCGGGTACGCCAGTGCCCGCTTCGACGACGTCAGCGTGACCGACAGCGTCACCACCCCGCCCAGCAGCCCGGCCCCGTCGGGCAGCAGCGCCTCGCCGTCGCCGTCGAGCGCGTCCCCGTCGCCGTCCAGCGCGTCGCCGTCGCCCAGCGTCAGCCAGCCGCCGTCCGGCACGCTGTACGTGGCGCCCAACGGCAGCGCGAGCGCAGCCGGCACCCTGGCCAGCCCGACGACGCTCGCTTCCGCGATCACCCGCGTCACCGCCGGTGGCACGATCTTCATGCGCGGCGGGACGTACAACTTCTCCTCCACGGTGACCGTCGAGACCGGAAACAACGGCACGTCCAGCGCCCGCAAGAAGATCGCGGCGTACCAGAGCGAGGTCCCGGTGCTGAACTTCTCGGCCCAGGCCGAGGACCCGGCCAACCGCGGGCTCGCCGTGAACGGCAACTACTGGCACGTGTACGGCATCGTCGTGGAGCGGGCCGGTGACAACGGCATCTTCGTCGGCGGCAGCAACAACATCTTCGAGCGCACGATCACCCGGTTCAACCGCGACACCGGGCTGCAGCTGTCGCGGACCCTGTCGAGCACTCCGCAGAGCCTGTGGCCGGCCAACAACCTGATCCTGAGCGCGGAGTCGCACGACAACGCCGACTCCGACGGTGAGGACGCGGACGGCTTCGCCGCGAAACTCACGGTGGGCTCGGGCAACGTGTTCCGCTACGCCGTGTCGCACAACAACATCGACGACGGCTGGGACCTGTACACCAAGACCGACACCGGGCCGATCGGCGTGGTGACCATCGAGGACTCGATCGCGTACAACAACGGCACGCTCAGCAACGGCGGCCAGGCCGGCGCGGGTGACCGCAACGGCTACAAGCTGGGCGGCGAGGACATCGGGGTCAACCACATCGTGCGGCGCAACATCGCCTTCAACAACGGCAAGCACGGGTTCACCTACAACAGCAACCCGGGTTCGATGACGGTGTCGAACAACATCAGCATCGACAACGACGAGCGCAACTTCTCCTTCGACGCGGGTTCGTCGGTGTTCCGCAACAACACCTCGTGCCGGTTCAGCAGCGGCACCAACGACCGCATCGTCGGCAACTCCGACAGCTCGAACCAGTTCTGGTCGGGCACGAACGGGTCGCGGTGCTCCGGGCTCAGCGGCGCCCTGGGCTGGTCGTTCGCCAGTGACGGCCGGCTGGTGGTGACACTGGGCGGCACGGTGGTCACGCCGTAACCGCCAGCGCGAGGCGGGGCCGCCGACCAACTGGTCGGCGGCCCCGCCCTGTCTCTGCGCCGCAGGCGCGACCGGCCGTCAGCGCTCACTCGGCGAGCAGTGCCCCGGCCAAGGCCGGCAGGGTCAGCGGCAGCGCGAGGTGGTAGCCCTGGGCGAAGGAGACGCCGACGCGGGCGAGCGCGGCGAGCTGCTCGCGGGTCTCGACGCCCTCGGCGGTGACGTGCAGCCCCAGGGTGTGGGCCATGTCGGTGAGCATCTTGACGATGGCGTGGTCGCGCGGGTTGTGCAGCATGCCGGCCACGAACTCCCGGTCGATCTTGATGCCCTGGATGGCCAGGCGGGACAGGTAGCGCAGATCGGTCGAACCCGCACCCATGTCGTCCAGGGCCACGCTGACGCCGTGGCGGATCAGCTTCTTGAGCCGCGGGCCGGCGTGAACGAGCGTCTTGAGGTCGGCGCCTTCGCACAGCTCCAGCCGCAACCGGTGCGCGGCCAGCCCGGCGTCGCGCAGGGCCGCGGTGACCATGCCGGTGAAGTCTGTCGCCAGGCTGGCTGCGGACAGGTTGACGTTGACGTGCGCGGGCGCCGCGTGGCCGAGTGACTCGGCGAGCGCGGCCATGTCGGCGCAGGCCCGGTTGAGAACCCAGCGGTCGAGCAGGGTCAGGTGCCCGCCGCGGTCGGCCGCGGGCAGGAACCGGTCGGGGGCGATCAGGCCCAGGGTCGGGTGCTGCCAGCGCACCAGTGCCTCCACCGCCACGACCGTGCGGTCGGCGAGCCGCACGATCGGCTGGTAGAGCAGCCGCAGCTCGCCGTCGGCGACGGCCTGGGCGACGGTGCGCCCGGCCACGTGCGCGCCAGCCTGCGGGCGGGCGCCGGCCCGGCCGCTCCACCGTCTGACCAGGCGCAGGAGCGCCCCTAGGTACGGCAGGGTGGCGATGCTGTCGACGAGACTGATGAACCACAGTGCCATCGGGACGTGGACGGTCATCGGGAGGCTCCCCTCGGGCGAGCTTCGGTGGCGGTCGCCCTCGGCGAGGACGTGCGTCAACTGTCGCCGTTTCGGGGTCGCCTCGAGCCCGTGCCGGGCACTGGTTGGTCGTCTGCGGTCGGTTTACCGGGTACCCGGGCCTGCGGGTTTCGTCGCACGTGGCGACCCAGGGTGCGGGACTGGTGTCCGTTTCCAGGGGCCCCTGGTCATCAACCAGATGAACTAGATTGAGGAGGCATCCACGGTGTGGCGGGCTCCGCGGCGTCGAGCGCGGCCTCGCGCAGTTCCCGGCGTGAGCTGATGGCGAGCTTGGTGAAGACCTTGCGCAGATGCCACTCGACGGTGCGCGGGCTGATGTACAGCTCCGCCCCGATCTCGGAGTTGGTGCGCCCGTCGCGGGCCAGTGAGGCGATCAGGGACTCCTGGGGCGTGAGGTCGAGCACCGACTCGGCCGTGCGTTTGCGCACCGTCTCCCCGGCGGCCTGCAGCTCGTTGCGGGTGCGCTCGGCGAACGCCTCGGCGCCCATGACCGAGAACATCTCGTGGGCGCGGCGCAGGTGCTCGCGGGCGTCGGCGCGGCGGTTCTCCCGGCGCAGCCACTCGCCGTACACCAGGTGCGCCCGGGCCAGGTGCGCGTTCATCCGGCAGGCCGCGAGCCGGTCGATCGCCTCCCGGTAGAGCTGCTCGGCGGCCGGACCTTCGCTCAGCAGCGCGCGTGAGCGGGCTTCGATGCCCAGCGCCCACTGCGTGCCGCTGGCCTGCGTGCGTTCGGTGAGCTGTGCCAGCGCTTGTGTGGCGGCCTCGGGCTGCCCGGCCCGCGCGGCGGCCTCGACCAGTTCGGTCAGCGCCCACGACCGGGCCACGAAGACGTCGCCGGTGGTGGCGCGTTCGGCGGCGGCCTGCGCCGAGGAGTAGCGGCCCAGGCTGTTGTCCAGCACCGCCGCGGCGTACTCCGTCAACACCAGGGCGCTGCCCTCGCCCCGCGGGAAGGCGTCGGAGATGCCGTCCTGGGTCAGCTGGGCGGTGGCCTGCTGGTCGCCGCGCCATGACGCCAGCATCAGCGGCGTGTACGGCGGGGGCGACACCCGGATCGCGGCCTCGAGCACCGCCGCCTCGTCGTCGCACGCGGCCGCGGCGACGAAGTCCCCGGCCTGCACGTAGTAGCTGGCGAGGTAGTCCAGAGCCATCGGCAGCAGGCTCAGCTTTCCCGTCCGCCGGGCCGCGCCGACCCTGCGTTCGAGCAGGTCCCGCAACGCCTCTTCCTCCCACAGCTCAGCCGCCACCAGCGCGGTGATGAGGCAGATCCAGGTGAGGTCCTGTTCGACGGCGCGGACGGCCTCCATCGCTCGCCGCAGGGTGGGCACCGCCTGCGGGTATCCGTCGGTGAACTGTATCGACAGCCCTTCGAGCAGCAGGTCCACGGGCTGCTGCGAGCCGGGTTCGGAAAGCGCCGTGCGGGCGGACTCGGCCACGGTGCGTACGCCGAACTCCGGTTCGAGCCGTCCGGCACCGGCGAACACCGCCGCGAGCAGTGCCTCCAGGTAGGTCTCGCGGGCCAGCGCGCCGTCCAGCGGGGCGAGCCGCTGCGCGGCGTGCAGCAGCAGACCGGGCGCCTCGCTGCCGCGGCTGCGCAGGAACGCCAGCTGCGCGCGCAGCCGTTCCAGCCGTGCCTGCTGAAGCCGGTTCAGCGGGCTCAGCTGCGCCGTGGCCAGCAGGTCGTTGGCCATGTCGGACGCGCCGGCGTCGAACGCTGCCTGGGCGGCGGCCAGGGCACGTTCCCCGCGGCGGCGCAGGTCCGGAGTGAGTTCGGCGGCCCGCCGCAGGAACGCCGCGGCTGCCGCTTCGCCGCCGCGGGACTGGGCGCGCTCGGCCGAGCGCTCCAGGTCCTGGGCGACGGTCTCGTCGGGCACTGGCGTCGCGGCCGCGAGGTGCCAGGCGCGCCGGTCGGGGTCTGCCACGCTGTCGGTCGCCTCGGCCAGGGCGCGGTGCACCTGTCGGCGTTCGGCAGGCGGGGCAGAGCGGTAGACGGTGGAGCGCACCAGCGGGTGCGCGAACCGCACCCGGGTGCCGATCATGATCAGCCGGGCCGCTTCGGCGGGCACCACCGCGTCGGCGGGCAGGCCGAGCCCGGACGCGGCGCGCCATAGCAGTCCTGGGTCGCCGACGGGATCGGCGGCGGCGACCAGCAGCAGCCGTCGCGTCTGTGGGGGAAGTTCGCCCAGGCGGCGCAGGTAGCACTGCTCGATCCGGCTGACCTGGCTCAGCGACGGCCGGCTGCGGGGCAGGCCGTACCCACCGGCCAGTTCGGACACGGTCAGTTCGGTGGGCAGTTCCAGCAGGGCCAGCGGATTGCCGCGGGCCTCGGCGAGGATCCGGTCGCGTACCCGCTCGTCGAGCGGTCCGGGCACCACCGACGCCAGCAGTGATCGCGCGTCGCGGTCGTCGAGGCCGGCCACCGCGAGTTCGGGCAGTCCGAGCAGTTCGCGGTCCCCGGGCTGGAGTTCGTCCCGAGGTACCCGTACGGCGAAGACGAGACCGATCGGGTCCGCTGTCGGCCGCCGGGCGACGAAGGCCAGGGCCTGGGCTGACTCCTGGTCGAGCCACTGGACGTCGTCGACGAGGCACAGCAGCGGCCGGCCGGCGGCCACCTCGGACAGCAGGGTCAGCACGGCCAGGCCGACCAGGAACCGGTCCGGCGCAGGCCCTTCGGCCAGCCCGAACGCGCTGCGCAGCGCGTCGCGCTGCGGGGCGGGCAGGCGGTCGAGCCGGTCGAGCATCGGGCCGCAGAGCTGGTGCAGGCCGGCGTACGGCAGCTCCATTTCGGACTCGATGCCGGATACGCGATGGGTCGGGATGTTCGGCGCATTGTCGGCGAGGTAGTCCAGCAGGGCGGTCTTGCCCGCTCCGGTCTCCCCGCGCAGCACCAGGACCGCGTGCCCGCCCTCCCGGATCTCGCCGAGCAGCCGGTCGAGCGCCTCGCACTCGGTGCGGCGACCGTAGAGCCCGTGGTCCGCAGACATGTCGGACATCTCCCGTGAGAGCCGTCGACCAGGATGCCGCCGGAGCCCTGAAGGCCCGGAGCACGACCATCGTTTTCGGGTGACACCAGCCTATCGCCCGCGACCTCGAGGCCGGGCGGGAACCGGGCATGGAGAACGCGCTTCCTCTGGTGAACACACCCCCCGGAAGTCTCCGAAACTTCCGGTAAGGGCGGCCGCCATATCTTCGACCATCAAGTGATGTGATCATCAATGATCGATGACAGCAAGGGGCTTGGCAGCAGACACTGCTCCGATAGTTTCCGGAAGTTGTTGACTTGGCGATCGGCGCTGCCCGACGATTCGTCTATCGATGAACGTGATCGCGCCAGGCCGGGCTCCGGCAAGGTGAAACCCGTCGTCGACCCGTCCCGATCAGCGATCCGGTGCCCGGACCCGAAGTCCCGCAGGGGTTCTCCCGTGACGCCGGCCCGCGCCCACACCTCCTGGCTCGCCCAGGCCTCACGAGTAGGTGGCTCCATGCCCGACACCCCCGACCGCCCGACCCGCCGCAGGCACGGCCGCCTACGGCTGCTGTTCGGCGCCGCCTGTGCCGCGGCGCTGGCCGTCGCCGCCGTGCTGCCGGCCGGCAACGCCAACGCCGACACGACCGTCACCACGAACCAGACCGGCACCGACAACGGCTTCTACTACTCGTTCTGGAAGGACAGCGGCAACGTCTCCATGACCATGGGCGCCGGCGGCCAGTACAGCACCCAGTGGAGCAACGTCAACAACTTCGTCGCCGGCAAGGGCTGGAAGCCCGGCACACGCCGCACGGTCAGCTACTCCGGCAGCTTCAACCCGTCCGGCAACGCCTACCTCACCCTGTACGGCTGGACCCGCAGCCCGCTGATCGAGTACTACATCGTCGACAACTGGGGCACCTACCGGCCCACCGGCACGTTCATGGGCACCGTCACCAGTGACGGCGGCACCTACGACATCTACCGCACCCAGCGCGTCAACCAGCCCTCCATCGAGGGCACCGCGACGTTCTACCAGTACTGGAGCGTCCGCCAGTCGAAGAAGACCGGCGGCACCATCACCGCGGGCAACCACTTCGACGCCTGGGCGAGCAAGGGTATGAACCTGGGCAGCCACGACTACCAGATCATGGCGACCGAGGGCTACCAGAGCAGCGGCAACTCCAACATCACCGTCAGCGAAGGAACCGGCGGAGGCGGCGGAGGCGGAGGCGGAGGCGGCAGCAACGGCTGCACCGTCACGACCACCCGCGCCGACGAGTGGTCCGACCGGTTCAACGTGAACTTCGCCGTCAGCGGCAGCAGCGATTGGACCGTCTCGATCGGACTCAACGGCGGCCAGAGCCTGCAGAACAGCTGGAACGCCACCGTCAGCGGCAGCACCGGCACCCTTACCGCCAGGCCCAACGGCGCCGGCAACAATTTCGGCATCACGCTCTACAAGAACGGCAACAGCAACACCCCGACCGCGAGCTGCTCCGCCTCAGGAGGCGGCGGCAACCCCACACCCACGCCGTCGCCCTCCCCGACCGGAGGTGGCGGTGGCGGCAACAGCTGCTCGGCGGGCTACGTCGGGCTGACCTTCGACGACGGCCCCAACACCGGCACCACCAGCCAACTGGTCAACACGCTGCGCCAGTACAACGCGACCGCGACGGTGTTCCCGACCGGCTCGAACGCCCAGTCGAACCCGTCGCTCATGCAGGCCTACCGCAGCGCCGGGCTGCAGATCGGCAACCACAGCTGGGACCACCCGCACCTGGTCAACATGAGCTCCAGCGAGATCCAGTCGCAGCTGACCCGCACCCAGCAGGCGATCCAGCAGACCGCGGGCGTCACCCCGAACCTGTTCCGCCCGCCGTACGGGGAGACGAACTCCACCCTGCAGCAGATCGAGAACTCCCTCGGCCTGCGCGAGATCATCTGGGACGTCGACTCGCAGGACTGGAACAACGCCAGTGCGAGTGCGATCCGCCAGGCCGCGTCACGCCTGACCAACGGCCAGATCATCCTCATGCACGACTGGCCGCAGAACACGATCTCGGCGCTGCCCGGCATCATCCAGGACCTGCAGGCCCGCAACCTGTGCACCGGTCACATCTCGGCGAGCACCGGCCGGGCCGTCGCCCCGTCCGGCAGCGGCGGCGGAGGCGGAGGCGGAGGTGGTAGCTGCACCGTCAGCGTCAGCCGGGCCGACGAGTGGAGCGACCGGTTCAACGTGACCTTCGCCGTCAGCGGCAGCAGCAACTGGACCGTCACGATCAGCCTCGGTAGCGGCCAGAGCCTGCAGAGCAGCTGGAACGCCACCGTCAGCGGCAGCACCGGCACGCTCACCGCCAGGCCCAACGGCGCCGGCAACAACTTCGGCATCACGCTCTACAAGAACGGCAACAGCAACACCCCGACCGCGAGCTGCGCCGCGGCCTGATCCCTGCGGTGGGGACGCCCGTCAGGGGCGTCCCCACCGCCCGTCCCCACCCCGGGACCGGCATGAAAGCCGTGCTCGATGCAGCCCTGGCGGCCGTACACTGCCGCGATGAGCCGGAAGAGCTTCTACGACCTGCGTTTCGGCGTCGCCCCGGGCGGCGCCCGCAAGGACGCCCACTACCTGCGCGGCACCCTCGACGAGGTCAAAGCCGACCTGGCCGCGGAGCTCGCCGACGGCGGCAACCTCTACCTGCTCTGCTGGTACGGGGCGGACCTGGCGCTCGACGTCTACCAGTACGGCAGGCGCACCCGGTCGATCGACCTGCACCCGTACATCTCCATCGACGTCGAGGGTTATCCGCGGATCACGTTCACCGGTCCGGGCGAGCCGGTCGGGCACGACTTCGGCTCCGACGAGGAGCAGAACGTCGACGACGGCAGCCTGTCGGACCTGTTCTTCATGGGCGCGGTGGAGCAGGTCACCACGGTGACCGTCGACTGGGCCGCCGTTGACGTGCCCGCGCTGCGCGGCGAGCCGGCCCGCCCCGGCGACCTCGTCGTCATGGACGAACGGATGGTCGCCGACGCCGCGGCCGACGAAGCCCGCGAGCAGGCGATGCCCGACGCCGAGATGCGGTACGGCTACACCGACTTCGAGGCGTGACCCGTGGCGGCGAGCAGGGCCGGCATTGTCGGCCTGCGGGGCCGACGCCGATCACATGCCCCGGTTCACCAGGCCCCACGGTGAATCCGTGCCCGCCGGGCCCCGGGCCTGGCAGACCGACCCGAAGCGTTCGTGATGGTAGTCGAGGCGGTCGTTGCGCTCGGCCTGCGGCACCCGCTGCCATGCGCCCTGGCTCTCGGTCCACCAGCTGCCGTCGGTCTTGGCGATGGTGTTGATCGTCGAGGACATCGGCGTGACGAGACCTTGCTGCCACCGCGCCACCATCGCAGCGTGCGTCATTTCCGTCAATGCGCTCATATCGGAACGCGCGGGCAGCAGGTTGTCGGCAGACACTGTGGCGTTCCTAACGCAGGGGGCGGGGTTACCTGGAACTATGCGCTGCGCAGCGGCGAATGGGCAAGCGTTTCCAGGACGCGATGTGGTCTCACCTGCAGAAGACGGTCATCAGGGCCGAAACCGGGTGCGCGTGATCGAGGTGAGCGACGTGGTACGCGCCGTCTAGGTTGACTGCGTGCCAGGAGTCCGCGACTTCCCGATCGAGATCCAGCATCCTGTCCGTGACGTGCAGGCGTACCTGTCCAGCCGGGGTGGCGTACGCCCGTATGCCCTGGCCCGCGCCGACTTCGAGCCGCTGCCGGTCGGCGAGGACCGCACCGACGTGCTCGCCTTCGTCAACGAGGTGCCCGCCGACGAGCTGCCACCGCGGTTCGCTGCGGCGTTCGGCGAGGGCGCCATCACTCAGCTGCGGCAGTGGTCCTACCGCGGTGTTCCGCCGTATGCGCTGCGCATCCGTCTGCGCGACGCGCGCTGGCGCGAGCAGGAGTCGGACGAAGCGGGGTTCGGGTGGGCGGGGCGGCGGGCGGCCCGCGAGGCTGCCCGATGCATCGAGCGCGACGCCCGCCCGCGCGCCTATGTCAGACGCTGGCCGGCGCCGCGTACTGCCGCGTTCACACCGCCTGCACACGACGTCTTGCAGGACTGGACGAGCCCGGCGTTCCACCCGGTCCGCGATGTCCACGTCCGCCTCGCCGTCGCATCCGCCTGCGGTGTCTTCGCCATCGCCACCGCCGACTTCGAGCCGCTGCCGACCGGATCCGACCTGCTCTTCGAATTCGTGTGCGAGCTCGCCGACAGCCGCCTGCCCCAGGAGTACGCCGAGGCCTTCGAACTCGGTGTGCACGAGACGCTGTGCGCCGTCGGCACCAGCGGGTTGCCGACCGCGGCGGTACGCGTGCGCCTGCACGACGCGAAGTGGCACCCGGTCGACTCCAGCGAGCGCAGCTTCACCGAAGCGGGCCGCCGCGCCGCCGCCGAAGCGCTGCGCGGCCAGGCCGAAACCCACCCTCATGGCGGCTACCCGGGCTGAACGCGGGCCGCTACTGTGCCCGATCATGGACGCCCTCATCGTCTGCCTGTGGATCTGCGCCGGTGCCTGCGCCGCGACGTGGCTCGCCTCCCTGGTCACCAACGAGCACTCGTGGGTGGACCGGATCTGGTCGATCGTCCCGGTAGTGTACGTCGCCGTGTTCGCCGCCGCGGCCGACTTCGCCGACACCCGGCTGAACGTGCTCGCGGTGCTGGTGCTGCTGTGGGGCGCGCGACTGACGTTCAACTTCGCCCGGCGCGGCGGCTACGCCCCCGGCGGTGAGGACTACCGCTGGGCGATCCTGCGGGCACGGCTGTCGCGGTGGCAGTTCCAGCTGTTCAACCTGCTGTTCATCACGGTGTACCAGAACATCATCCTGCTGCTGATCGCCCTTCCCGCGTACACGGCACTGACGCACCCGGGCCCGTTCGGCGTGCTCGACGCCGTGCTCGCCGTGGTGTTCCTGGGGCTGCTCGTCGGGGAGACCATCGCCGACCAGCAGCAGTGGGACTTCCACCGGCGCAAGCACGCCGAGCTCGCCGAGGGCAGGCAACCGCGGTCGCGGTTCCTGCGCACCGGGCTGTTCCGCTACTCGCGCCACCCGAACTACTTCTTCGAGCAGGCGCAGTGGTGGGTGGTGTTCGGCATCGGCGCGGCCGCGGCCGGTTCGGTGCTGCAGTGGACGGTCATCGGCCCGGTGCTGCTCACCGCGCTGTTCGTCGGTTCGACGATGTTCACCGAGAGCATCACCCTGTCGCGGTATCCGGAGTACGCCGACTACCGTGCGGTCACCTCGCCGATCGTGCCCTGGCCGCCGCGCCGCGGCGGCGCGTCCGACGATCGGGCCTGACGTCCCGCCGCCGGAGATCGGCGGCGGGACCGGTGCTCTGCCGTGGCCGGCGAAGGCGTATCCGTCAGCGAAGACGTCGAGCCAGGACGATCACCAACGCGACGAACAGGACTGCGGCGCAGACGGCGACCAGGCTGAGGCCGCCGGTGAACGCGGCGTGCGCGACGTTCAGGAGCCGACCGGCCGGTCCGGCGGGAAGCGTGGCGGCCGCGGCCACGGCTCCGGCGACGGACTCGCGTGCGGCGTCCGGTGCTTCGCCGAATCCGGCTAGCCGGGCGTGATAGACACCCGCCGCGACCGTCCCGAACAGGGCGATGCCCGCCGTGCCACCGAGATAGTTGCTGGTCTCCGACAGCGCCGCGGCCGACCCGGCCTGCTCCGGTGCGACGGAGCCGATCACCACGCCGGTGCCCAGCGCGAACAGCGGGCCGGTGCCGAACGCGATCACCGCGGCCCCGGCGACGACTGTCACCGGACCGGCGGCCAGGGCTACCGGCAGGAAGCCGAGCGTGGACACGACCAGGCCCGCGACGATCGCCGCACCGGGAGACAGCCGCCGCCGGGTCAGCGGAGCGAGCGTGCAGCCGGCGGCCATGGCCAGTCCCATCGGCGCGAACCACACGGCCGACGCCAGCGGCGAGTACCCGCACACGAGCTGCAGGTACTGCGTGGTGAGCAGGCCGACTCCGGCCAGCCCGGCGCCGGTGACGACCATCGCCGTCAGCACCGCGCCGACGGTGCGGTCGCGCAGGAGGTCCAGCCGCAGCAGCGGATCGCGCAGGCCGCGCTGGCGGCGGACGAACAGCACGGCGAACAGTGCGCCGACGGCGACGGCGGCCAGGGCGGCGGGCGCGTCGGCCAGGTCCGCGCCGAGCTGCTTGACGCCGTACGTGAGGGGCAGGATCGCGGCCAGCGACAGCAGGACGCTGGCCAGGTCGAGTCGGCCCGCGTCCGGGTTGTGGGAGTCGGGCAGCGTCAGCGGGGCCGCGACCAGCAGTACGGCCATCGTCGGCGCGCCGATCAGGAACACCGATCCCCACCAGTAGTGCGTGAGCAGCACCCCGCCGAGCACCGGCCCCAGCGCCGCCCCGGCGAACACGCAGGTGGACCATGCGGTGATGGCCAGGCCTCGCTGCCGGGCGTCGGTGAACATGGCGCTGATCAGGCCGAGTGTCGACGGCATCAGGGTCGCGCCGGCCACGCCCAGCAGCAGCCGGGCCGCGATCAGCATCGCCGGGCTGGTCGCGTAGGCGGAGGCCACCGACAGCAGGCCGAACGCCGCGGCCCCGATCATGAGCAGCCGCCGCCGGCCGATCCGGTCGCCGAGGGTGCCCATGGTGACGACGAACCCGGCCACCATGAGCCCGTACCCGTCGGCGATCCACAGCTGCTGCACCGCGTCGGCGCCGAGGTCGGCGCTCAGGTGCGGCAGTGCCAGGAACACCGAGTTGATGTCCAGCGCGACCAGCAGCGTGGGCAGCGCGAGCACCACCAGGCCCAGCCATTCGCGCAGGCCAGCCCGTCCGGCTCGGTCCAGGGACGTTATCGTGGCCATGGCGGCTCCTCCTCGTCGAAACGATGTCGCGAGGAGGTCGGGACCGGTCGCGGATTCTTGCGCCGACGGCACGCGGAAACTTCTCCGGCGGATGTCAAGAACGCATGGGGTGCTCCGACTGCAGGGTGACGGGACCGCCACGGACCCGCGGACCTGAGGAGGCCGAAGTGAAGTTCCTGCTGCTGCTGCACAACAACCCGGCTGTGCTGAACGCGCTCACCGACGACCAGCGCACCGCGATCATGAACGGCCACGGCGACTTCATCAAGACGATCCAGGAGTCCGGCGAGCTGATCGTCACCCAGGCGCTGGCCGATCCGTCCAACAGCGCCGTGGTGCGGGTGCGCGACGGTGTCCCGGCTGTCACCGACGGCCCGTACCTGGAGGCCAAGGAGTTCCTCGGCGGCTACTACCTGGTCGAGTGCGCCGACCGGGACCGGGCGCTGGAGTTGGCCGCGATGATCCCCGACGCGGCTGTCGACGGGCTCGGCGTGGAGGTGCGGCCCGTGATGTTCTCCAGCGGGATGGAGATGTGACCGCCCGCACCGAGGACCTGCTCCGGGAACTCGCCCCGCGGGTCCTCGGTGCGCTCGCGCGCCGCTACGGGGAGTTCGACGCCTGCGAGGACGCGGTGCAGGAGGCCCTGATCGCCGCGTCGCAGCAGTGGCCCACCGCCGGGGTGCCGGACAATCCGCGCGCCTGGTTGAGCGCCGTGGCGACCCGGCGGCTGGTCGACCACGTGCGCAGCGAGGTCGCCCGGCGTCGCCGGGAGGCGACCGCCGCCGCGCTGGCCGGAGCTCCCGTGGTCCCCGGTGTCGCCTCCGAGCAGGTGCCGGAGGCCGATGACACGCTCACGTTGCTGTTCATGTGCTGCCATCCGTCGCTGACCCCGGCTTCGCAGGTGGCGTTGACGCTGCGCGCCCTGGGCGGTCTGCCGACGGCGCAGGTCGCGGCGGCTTTCCTGGTGCCCGAGGCGACGATGGCTCCGCGGATCAGCCGGGCCAAGCAGCGGATCAAGCAGGCGGGCGCCACCTTCGACCTGCCGCCGAAGTCGGAGTGGCACGACCGGCTGCAGGTGGTCCGGCACGTGCTTTACCTGATCTTCAACGAGGGCTACACGGCAAGTTCCGGCGCGCACCTGCAGCGACCCGACCTGGTCGCCGAGGCGATCCGGTTGACCCGGTCGCTGCACCGGATCCTTCCCGACGACGGCGAGGTCGCCGGGCTGCTCGCGCTGATGCTGCTCACCGACGCGCGCCGCCGGGCCCGCACCGGCCCCGACGGGATGCTGGTGCCGCTGGCCGAGCAGGACCGCACCCGGTGGAGCGCCGACACGGCCGAGGAGGGCCTGGCGCTGATCACCCGCACCATGGCCACGTTCCCGCCTGGTCCGTACCAGTTGCAGGCGGCGATCGCGGCGGTGCACATGGAGGCCGCCAGTGCCGACCGGACCGACTGGCCGCAGATCGCGGCGCTGTACCGGATCCTGGAGGGGCTGTCGCCGAACCCGATGGTCACCCTCAACCGGGCGGTCGCGGTGGCGATGACCGACGGGCCGCGGGCGGGGCTGGAACTACTCGACACGCTGGAGGCCGACGAGCGCATGGCCCGCCACCACCGGCTGCCCGCCGTCCGCGCCCACCTGCTGGAGATGGCCGGTGACACCGCCGCGGCCCGGGAGTCGTACCGGCTGGCCGCGAAGCGGACCGCGAGCCTGCCCGAGCAGCGGTACCTCACCGAACGGGCCAAGCGGCTCACCTGAATCCGCCGTACCTGCGGGTAGCCGACGGGCCGGTTACCGTTGCCCGCGTGCAAGGGGAACCGGGAGCATCGTTCGGGTTCTCGGTGCTCGGCTCCATCAGGATCCACCGCGCCGGGACCGAGCTGACGCTGGGCACCCGCCAGCAGCGCCTGGTGCTGGCGTTGCTGCTGGCCAGGGCGGGTGCACCGGTCTCCCTGACCGAGCTGGTCGACCTGCTCTGGGACGAGCAGGCCCCGGCGAGCGCCGTCAACGTCGTGCACCGCCACATCGGGGAGCTGCGGCGGCTGCTCGAACCCGGCCTGCCGACGCGTGCCGCGGGCCGGCACATTCTGCGGGAGTTGTCGGGCTATCGGCTGCGCGTCGACGAGCAGTCCCTCGACCTGCTGAGATTCCGGGCGCTGAGCCGCTCGGCTCGCCGGAGCCTGCAGGACGGCGACCCGGAGTCGGCGCTGCGGCACGGCCTGGACGGGCTGGCGCTGTGGCGCGGCCGGTGCGCCGCGGGCCTGGAACCGGCCTCGCGGCGGCATCCGGTGTTCCTGGCCGTGGAGGCCGAACGCGCCCAGACGGTGCGGGAGGCCGCCGACGCCGCCGAGCGGTGCGGTCGGCTGGGCGAGGTGCTGGCGCCGCTGCGGCAGGCCGCCGAGCTGCACCCGCTGGACGAGTCGCTGCAGAGCCGGCTGCTGCTGGCGCTGGCCGCCGACGGCCGCCAGGCCGAAGCCGTCGAGGTGTACCGGGTGGTGCGGCGGCGGCTCGCCGACGACCTGGGGGTCGAACCGGGCGAGGAGCTGCGGGAGGCGTACGACCGGCTGCTGCACCAGCGCACCCCGCCGGTGCCTGCCGGGCCGTCGTCGGCGCTGCCCCGGCCCGCGCAGCTGCCGCCGGACCTGCCTTCCTTCCACGGCCGTGCCGGGCTGATCGCCGAGGCCCGTGCGGCGCTGGCCCGTCCGGGCGGGCCGGCGGTGCTGGCGATCGACGGCATGCCCGGGGTCGGCAAGACCGCCCTGGCCGTGCACCTGGCGCACGAGCTGGCCGGCGGCTACCCGGACGGGCAGCTGTACGTCGACCTTCGCGGCCACGGCCGGGAGGCGGTGATGGGCGCGGACGAGGCGCTGCGCGGCCTGCTCGGCTCACTGGGGGTGCCCAGGGACGGCATCCCGGCGGAGCTGCACGCCCAGGCGGGCCTGTACCGCAGCAGGCTCGCCGGTCGGCGGCTGCTGATCGTGCTGGACAACTGCCGCGACGCCGAGCAGGTCCGGCACCTGCTGCCGGGCGGCCCCGGCTGCCTGGTGATCGCCACCAGTCGCAGCCGGCTCACCTCCTTGCAGACGATGGCAGGCGCGTACCCGCTGCCGGTCGGTCTGCCTAGCGCCGGCGAGGCCCGGGCGATGCTGCTGGACCTGCTGCACGGCCCGGCCGATTCGTCCGCTGTGGACGCCGTTGTCGCCGCCTGCGGGCGGCTGCCGCTGGCGCTGGCGATGGCGGCCTCGCGCGCGGCGCGCCTGCCGCAGACCTCGCCGGCGTTCACCGCCGAGCCGGCCGGGTCCTCCGCCGGCCTGGACGATTTCGACGGCGACGATCCGCAGACCGGGCTGCGCGCCGCCTTCTCCTGGTCGTACGAGGCGCTGTCCGACCCCGCCGCGCGGCTTTTCCGGCTGCTGCCGCTGCATCCCGGCCCCGATATCTCGGCCGCCGGGGCGGCGGCGCTGGCCGCAGTCCCGCCGCGGGTCGGGCGGGCCCTGGTCGGAGAGCTGAGCCGCGCGCATCTGGTCACCGAGGACGTGCCGGGCCGTTTCCGGCTCCACAGCCTGCTGCTGGCCTATGCCGCCGAGCTCGGCGAGGACTCCGACAGCCCGGCCGAGCGCGCCGCCGCGCGGCTGCGCCTGCATCGGGCTGGCGGGTAGCGGCCGCACCACCTCGACGGTCACGCCGCAGCCACGGCCGGTGGCGCAGGGTGACGGCACTGAATCCGCACTTGCGCGTCAGTCCGATCGCATCGACGCTGCCTAGGCTCGGGCCGCACTCACCCGTTCCACCTGGCTTTGGGGGATTTGCCGTGCTGCTGGCACCCGAGCGCTCGACTGCCGATCCGACCGAACGCATGACGTCTCTGCATGCGGACCACGCCGCGGCGGTGCTGCGGCTGCTGCTCGCGTTGACCAACGGCCAGCGGCAGAGCGCCGAGGACCTGCTGCAGGAGACGATGCTGCGGGCCTGGCAGCACCTGGACTCGGTGCCGGCCGAGTCCGACGCGGCCCGCCGGTGGCTGCTGACCGTCGCGCGGCGGCTGGTCATCGACGGCGTACGGCGGCGGTCGACCCGGCCCGCCGAGGTCCACCTCGTCGACATGACCTGGATCCCCAGCGGGGACGACACCATCGGCACCGCGCTGGCCTCGCACGCCGTCCGGCAGGCGCTGGGGCGGTTGAGTCCGGCGCAGCGCAGCCTGCTGTGCGAGGTCTACCTGGTCGGGCGGTCGCCGAAGGAGGTCGCGGGGCGGTTGGGCATGCCGGTCGGCACGGTGAAGTCGCGGACCCACCATGCGCTGTGCGCCCTGCGTACCGGCCTCAAGGCCGCCTGAGACGCACCCGGCCGGGCCGCGGTTCCGGCGTACGGCCAAGTTCACAGCGCCACCAGGCCCGCGCAGGTCACGGTGTGGGCCCTGCCACGCTACGGCGATCGTGACGAACAGTTCCACCCGGATCGCAGCGCCATGACCGGCCCGCTCACCTTCGCCGTCCTCGGCCCGGTGCGGGCCTGGCGCGGCCGGTCCGAGATAGACCTCGGCACCAGGCAGCAGCGGCTGATCCTCGCGCTGCTGCTGGCCCGTGCCGGTGGCGCGGTCAGCGTCGCCGAGTTCGTGGACCTGCTCTGGGCGTCCGATCCCCCGCCGAGCGCGGTCAACGTGGTGCACCGCCACGTCGGGATGCTGCGGCGGCGCTTCGAACCGGACCTGCCGGCACGTGCGGCAGGGTCGCTGCTGATCCGCGACGGCGCGCAGTACCGGCTGCTGGTCGACGAGCAGTCGCTGGACCTGCTGCGTTTCCGGCGGCTGGTCGCCGAGGCGGCGGGCAGCTCCGGCGAGGCGGCCGTGGAGCTGTACCGGCAGGCGCTGGCGCTGTGGCGCGATCGGTGCGCCTCGGGCCTGCATACCGACGGCCGGGCCCAGCCGGAGTTCGTCGCCGTCGACGGCGAGCGTTTCGCGGCGGTGCGGGCGGCGACCGACGCGGCGTTGCGGGCCGGGTGTGTGCACGTGGTGCTGCCGGCGGTCCGGCTGGCCGCCGAGTACGAGCCGCTGGACGAGGCGTTGCAGGCGCGGCTGCTGCTGGCCCTGGCCGCCGACGGGCGGCGGGCCGAGGCGCTGGCGGCGTACGCGGGCATCGAGCACCGGCTGGCCGACGAGCTGGGCATCCAGCCGGGTGCGGAGTTGCGGGCGGCCCGCGACGGCCTGCTCGACCACGACGTCGCGGTGCCGGGCGGTGCCGAGCCGCCGGCGCAGTTGCCTGCCGACCATCCGTACTTCACCGGCCGCCGTGAGGTGATCGCCGCCGTGGAGGAGCTGCTGGCCGGTGGGCAGCGGCCCACGGCTCTGGTCGTCGACGGGATGCCGGGGGTCGGCAAGACCACTTTGTCGGTGCACCTGTCGCACCGGCTGGCTGCCCGCTACCCGGACGGGCAACTGCACGCGGACCTGCGCGGGTTCGACTCGGGCGAGTCGGTGATGACCCCGGCGGAGGCGCTGCGCGGTTTCCTGTGGTCGCTGGGGGTGGCTCCGGCGGCGATCCCGGACGAGCTGCACGCGCAGGCGGGGCTGTACCGCAGCATCCTGGCCGAGCGCCGAATGCTGATCCTGCTCGACAACTGCCGTGACTGGGACCAGATCCGGCATCTGCTGCCAGGCACCGGCGGCAGTCTGGTGATCGCGACCAGCCGCCGCCGGATCGCGGGTGCGGCCGGTGCGGCGGGTGCGTTCGCGCTGCACCTGGATGTGCTCAGTGACGACGAGGCGCGGGAGTTGCTGGCCCGGCGGCTGGGTGACGCGGTGGCCGCCGATCCGGCCGCCGTCGGCGAGATCATCGTGCGGTGCGGGCGGCTGCCGCTGGCGCTGGCGCTGGTCGCGACCCGCAGCGTGGGCCGGCCGGGGCTGAGCCTGCCGGCGGTGCTGGGTGAGCTGGCCGAAGCCGACGGCCGGTTGTCGGGTTTCGGTGACGCGCACGCCGACCTGGAGGCGATCTTCTCGTGGTCGTACCGGGCGTTGACGCCCGCGGCGGCGCGGCTGTTCCGGCTGCTGCCGCTGCACCCGGCCGGTGGGCTGAGCACGGAGGCGGCGGCGGCGCTGGGCGGGGTGCCGCTGCGGGCGGCCCGGGGGCTGCTCGCCGAGTTGGGGGCGCAGCTGCTGGTCGAGCCGGGCGAGGGCCGGTGGCGGATGCACGATCTGCTGCGCGCGTACGCCGCCGAGCTCGGCGAGGAGCACGACGGCGCGGCCGACCGGGCCGCCGCGGTGGCGCGGCTGTACGACTACTACCAGCTCAGCGCGTACGCGGCGCAGCTGCTGTTGCTGCCGCAGGTGCCGCTGCCGGAGCCGGAGCCGTCGGCGCACGGGGTCACCGGGCGCGGTTTCACCGGCCGGGCCGACGCGATGGCCTGGTTCGCCGCGGAGCAGCGGGTGCTGACCGAGGTCGTCGCGCAGGCCGCGCGGCGTGGCCGGCCGCGTACGGCGTGGCAGATCGCGCTGGCGATGCAGAACTTCTTCCAGGACACCGCGCAGTTCAAGCAGTGGACGGCGGTGGCCGGTGCGGGCCTGGCCGCGGCCGGCGACGATCCGGCCGCGCGGGCGCTGCTGCACCGCAGCCTGGCGGGGGCGTGCTACTTCCTGGCCGATCTGGACGGCGGGTTGTCGCACCTGGAGCGGGCCAGGCAGATCTTCGACCGGCTGGGCCTGCACGCCGAGCAGGGCCATGTGGAGAACAACATCGCCGAGATCCGGCTGGAGCAGCGGCGTTACGCCGACGCGGTCCGCCACGCCGAGGCGGCGCGGGAGCTGTTCCGGGCCGCGGGCAACGTGCGGGGCGCGACGACGGCGCTGCTGGCGATCGCGCGGGCGCAGGGCTGGCTGGGCCGCCACGCGCAGGCGCTGGGCATGTTCGCGCAGGCGCAGCGGCAGTTCGAGGTGCTCGGTGACCTGCACGGGGTGGGCACGACGCAGGCGTGGATGGCGCACACGTACTCGATGATCGACGACCTGCCGCACGCAATGGCGATCTGGGAACAGGCGGTCGACACGTTCCGGGGCGCCGGGGCCGCGCACCACACCGCGCAGGTGCTGGTCGCCGTCGGTGACGTGCACGCCGGCAACGGCGAGGCGGCGCTGGCCCGGCGGACGTGGCGGGAGGCGCTGGCCGAACTCGACGGGACGGACTCGCCGGTGGCCCGGCGCATCCGCGACCGGTTGGCCCGGTGACCCGGACGCGGCGCTGGCACGGCGCCGCGTCCGGGTCGGTTCATCAGTACCGGTAGGCGCGGATGACGGTCTGCTTGACCGTGTTGCCGCTGCTGTCGGTCGCCGCGGAGCGCAGCGACACGAAACCGGTGCCCTTCGGATGGCAGATCCAGGCCGTGGCCTGCTCGCCGAAGCGCATGACGGGCAGCTTCTGCCAGGTCTTGCCGTCGTCGAAGGACGCCTCGACGGTCAGCGACCTCGTCCGGCCCGGTGCCGCGCCGACCTGCCGGTCCAGCGAGATCGGGATCGCGAACAGCCGCCCGGCCGGGGCCTTGTTGTCGACGTCCAGGGCCGGGGTGTACCGGATCGCGGTCAGCGGCAGCTTGACGAGCTCGCCGTCGGCCACGTGCCCGGACTTGAACGTCCACTCCGCCTCGACCACGGTCGACAGGGTGAACGCCGGGTCGCTGTGGAACGTCGCGGCCAGCCGGTAGTCACCGGTCTCGGCGGGCACCTGCCACACGTAGGGGACCTCGCTGGCGGTGCCGATCTCGACGCCGTCGCGGTAGAGGTTGACCTGCGCGCTGCCGCCGCGCACGTGCCGGAAGCCCATGTGCCCGGCGCCGTCGCCGTGCAGCGGCCCCGGCCCGCCGATGTTGTCGCCCCAGTAGCGGGTGGCGTACTGCTGGCCGAAGTTCGGCTGCGGGAACACCGGCCCGGCGACCGCGTTGGCCCACTTCACCGTGTACGTGCGGCCGGGCTTGAAGCTGGTCCAGTCCGACTGGTAGTAGGTGTAGCGGAACTGCGCCGAGGTCGACTGCCACTGCGCCTGCTTGTCCTGGTTGTAGTACTCGGTGATGGTGCTGGGCACGTCGTAGGTGAAGGTCGGCTGGACGTTGCGGTCGTCGCGGTACACCGGGGAGTTGCCCGGGGCGTGCGCGACCGCGTTGCGCCCGACCGGCACCCCGGCCACGTCCGCGCCGATCTGGGACCGGACCTTGGCGAAGTCGCCCGCGCGCAGCTTGCGGTTCAGGCCGGCCATCATCTTCTGCGGCTCGTACAGGTAGACCCGGTAGACGTACGGGCTGTTGTGCAGGCCGCCGTCGGGGTCGACCTGGCCCCAGATGCCGTGCACGTAGGACACGAACCCGGGGGTCTTGCCCGTGCCGATCTGCGCGGTGCGCACGTGCTGGAAGCCGACGTTCATGAGCACGCCGAACGGGTCGTTGCTGCCCCAGATCTGCGGCTGCTCGGTGCGGATCGTCCACCCGGACTCCGGGTGCACCAGGGTCGCCTTCGCGTTCGGCACCGTCACCGCGATCGCCTTGGCCTGCCGGGTGTCGACGGTCAGCGACTGGTCCTTGGTCAGGTCGAGGGTCGGGCGCACCATGGTGGTGATGTCGGGCTCACCGGCGTCGCCGGTGACCAGGTAGGTCTGGACCAGGTAGCGGCCCGCGCGGACCCGGTGCGTGGTGGCCGACGGGTCGTCGAGCACCAGCATGACCTGCCGGTCCAGGTCCATCAGGACGGTCACCCAGCCCTGCTCGGCCTTGGGCGCGCCGCCGTCGGGGCCGACGAGCTTGAGCGACAGCTTGCTGCGTACGACGTCGAGCGCGACCGGGGTCTGCACCTGCGCGCCGCCGCCGGTGGCGGTGACCTCGCCGCCGTAGTAGCGGTCGGACAGGCCGGTCGCGGCCTGCACGGTGACGTCCACGGTGGCGGTGCCGCCGGCCGGGACGGTCACCGAGGAGGCGCTGAGGCTGAACAGGCCCTCCGGCGCGGCGGCGCCGTCGGCGTCCTTGGCCTCCAGCGACAGGGCCAGGGTCAGGGCCGCGTCCCCGCTGTTGGTGTAGGTGATGGTGCGGGTCTGCGCGGCGGCGGTGCGCTCGAAGGCGACGCTGACGGGGCCGGCCGTGACGGTCTGCCCGATCGCCCGGGCCATGTCGAGGAAGCCCGCGCCCTGCTCGTACACGCCGATCGTGGCGCTGGGCTGGGCGGAGGCCATCAGCGTCGACTTGATCCGCTCCGGGGTCCAGTCGGGGTGCTGCTGGATCAGCATCGCCGCCGCGCCGGCCACGTGCGGGGTGGCCATCGAGGTGCCGGACAGGCTGGCGTACTGCGGGTTCTCGTCGTTCGGGTAGAGGTCGGAGGTCGCGCTGCGGGCGGCGAGGATGCCGACGCCGGGCGCGGTGAGGTCCGGCTTGATGCCGGCGTCGTTGGCGCGCGGGCCGCGGCTGGAGAACTCGGCCAGCTCGCCGGTCTTGCTCACCGCGCCGACGGTCAGCGCCTCGGACACGCTGCCGGGCGAGTTGACGGTCGACTCCCCGCCCAGGCCGGAGTTGCCGGCGGCGACGACGAACAGGATGCCGTACTGGTGGGTGAGGTCGGCCACGGCCGCCTCGATCGGGTCGGTCGCCGCGCTGTCGGGGCCGCCGAGGCTCATGTTGGCGACCTTGACGCCCTGCTGGGCGGCCCAGGTCATGCCGGCCAGGATCGCCGACTCGGGGCAGCCGTCGATGGTGCAGACCTTGGCGCTGTACAGGCTCGCGCCGGGCGCCATGCCCTTGAATCGGCCCTCGGACGCGGCACCGGTGCCGGCGATGGTGGACGCGACGTGGGTGCCGTGCCCGACGAGGTCGAGGGCGTCGGGCTCGGCGGTGAAGTTCTCCGCCGCGGCGATGCGGCCGGCCAGGTCGGGGTGGGTCTGGTCGACGCCGGTGTCGATGACGCCGACCTTCACGCCCGCACCGGTCAGCCCGGCCTGCCAGGCCGTCGGGGCGCCGGTCAGCGGGACGCTGACGTCCAGGGTCGGCTTGCGCAGGCCGTCGAGCCAGATCTTGTCGTATCCGGACCGCAGCCGCCGCTCGGCGCCGGCCTCGGCGGTGAGGCCGTTCCAGAACGACACCGCGTCGGCGCGGTTCTGCGCGACGGCGCTGATCCCGTCGAGTTCGCGGGTGGTCCGGCCGCCGGTGAGCCCGGCGGCGGTGCCACTGTGCTCGATGAGCAGCGGCAGGGTGGCACGGGAGTCGTCGTAGCCGAAGCCGATCAGCGTCGAGACGTCGAACAGGCGCTCGTCGAGCTTGCCCCGGTTGAGCAGGCCGACGGCGTCGGCGGGGATGACCCGCACGTCGTCACCGGCGCTGTGGGTGAGGAACGGGATCTTCTCCCGGCCCTTGCCCGGCACCACGCTGACGGCGGTCTGGCCGTCCACCTTGCTGACGTGAACGGTGTCGCCGGTGAGCAGAGTGACCGTTCGGGGCTTGGACGCGACCTGGGGTGTGGTCGTCGGCTGCGGCGACTGGGGCTGGGCCGCGGCTGGTGACCCGCCCGGGGCCACCGCCGAGACGCCCAGCACCACCAGTGCCAGCGCCGATAACTTGCGTACTGACGGCATCATTCTCCTCGACCATCGCAAGAGGTATCCGGGCGGTGATCCAGACGTGTCCGGCGAACGAAAGTTCGGATAAGTGACCTGGATCACATCCGCTACCGCGTTCTAGCCACGATGGAGGTGGTCGGGTCACTCCCAGCGCGCGAACGGCATGTTGTGCACGGCAGGTCCGCGGTCCACCGCCCGGCACGTGCGCGATCGTGCGACCGGTCCTGCCGGAACCGGCGTCGCCGGTGGCGCGGCGAACTCCGACAAGGGCGTGTCGGGGCGGCTCGCGGCTCTGGCGGCCAGCACGGCGAGGGTCATCGGCAGACGTCCGCTGCCGGCGACGATCTCGTCGACCGCCGCCCGTTCGGCGCGGATCCGCTCGGGGCCGAGCCGCCGGATCAGGTACTGCCGGGCCTCGTCGGGTGACGGCAGGTCCAGCGACAGCGGGTGGGCGCGGCCGGCGGCGAGCAGCCCGGTGAGCGGGTGGCGGCTGGTCACGACGGTCAGGCAGCCGGGTGTGCCGGGCAGCAGGTGCCGTACGTGCTCGAAGTCGCGGCCGTTGTCGAGCACGACCAGGATGCGCCGCCCGGCGAGGATGCTGCGGTACAGCCCGGCCAGCGCGTGCAGCTCGGCGGGCAGGTGCTGCGGGGCGACGCCGAGCGAGCTGAGGAAGCCGCGCAGCGCCTCGGCGGGGCTCATCGCGCGCCCGTCTGCGGCCGATCCGCGCAGGTCGGCGTACAGCTGACCGTCGGGGTACGCGGCGGCGAGGCGGTGTCCGAGATGGATCGCCAGCGTGGTCTTGCCGATGCCCGCGATCCCGTCGACGGCCAGCGCCATGGCGCGCCCGTGGCGGCGGTCCTGGTCGAGCAGCTCCTGCGCACGGGCGAGGACACCGGCACGGCCGACGAAGAACGGGTGGTCCGGTGGCAGTTGCGCCGGGATCGGCGGCACCGGCCACAGGTGAGCCGGGTCCGGGGGTGATGACACGGGAGCGGCGTGCTCGCCGTCGTCTGCCGGGGCGAACGGACCGACGGGGTCGGGTGACGTGCCGCGTTCCGGACCGGGCGTGATGCGCTGGTGCAGCAGCCGGTCGTAGGCGTCCAGCAGCTCGGGGCCGGGGTCGATGCCGAGCTGGTCGCACAGCCACCGGCGCACGTCCTGGAACGTCTCCATCGCCTCGGCCTGCCTGCCGTCGGCGGCGAGCGCGAGCATGAGCCGGGCCTGCAGCGCCTCGTCGAGCGGGTGCAGCGCGGCCGCCTGGCGCAGGGCCGGGATGACCAGGCGCGGCTGCCCGCAGCGCAGGGCCGTGTCGGCGGCGTCGCGTACGGCGTGCGCGCACTCGGCGTCGATCGCGGCGAACACCGCGGGCCTGCGCGCGTCGGTGTCCAGGCCGATCCCGCAGGGGCCGCGCCGCAGCGTCAGCGCCTCGGCGAACAGGCGTGCCGCCGCGGCGGGTTCGCCGGCCTGCCGGGCCTGGGCGACGAGGCGGCGCAGCCGCAGCAGGTCGAGGGACTGCTCGTCGACTTTGAGCCGGTAGCCGGCGGCGTGGCGGATGAGGTGGCTGCCGACGGCGCGTACGGGCAGGTCGGGTTCGATGAGCCGGCGCAGGGTGCCGATGTAGCGGTGGACGACGTTGACCGCGCTGGCCGGCGGGTCCTGGTGCCAGATCGTGTCGACGAGTTCGGTGAGACTGACGACCGATCCGGCGTGGGCGAGCAGCAGCGCGAGGACCAGCCGCTGCTGGCGGCCGCCGAGTTCTAGCTCGACGCCGCCGCGCCGGGCGGCGACCGGGCCCAGGATGGTGAACCGCACCGCCGTCGTCGACTCGGTCATGGCCTGCCTTCGCTGTCGGGTCGCGGTCTCGTGCGGACCGGCTCGGCCCTCCATGCAACCAGCGGATGTGGTCGTCTACCAGGCAGAAGTTACGCAGAATCGGGGGCGCACGTCGTGGTCGCCGATCGGACCGGCGGCCGTCGTCGCACGACAAGGCGGCCGCAGTACGGATCCGGTGGCATCCGAGTGCCACGAGAACGGTCCGTACTGCGGCCGCGACACGGGTAGCGGGTCAATCCCCCGATTTCCGCCACCCGACACGGTTGGCAGGTGAGCCCCCCGGCCCCCGCCACCCGCTGCCCACCGCCCCCCTCAGTGCGGTCGGCTGTTTTCAGGTCAGTCGGTCTCGCGGGCCGCCCGCTCGATGAAGTCGGCGGTGTCGTCGGCCCGGGACACGAACACCGCGTGCGAGGCGCCCTTCTCGCGCTGCTTGACGCCGTGGGCGCGTTCGGCGCCGAAGTGCTGCAGCTTCGCCGGGATGGTCTGGTCGGCCTCGGCGATGAGGTGGTAGCTGGGGATGGTGCGCCAGGCCGGCTCGCCCGCCGCCGCCTCGTTGAGCGCGGCCGCGGTGGCGGGGCGCTGCGTCGCCGCCATGAGCGCGGCGTCCTTGGCCGGGACGTCGGCGGCGAACTGCCGGCGGAACATCTGCTGGTCCACGTACAGGTCGACGTTGCCGTCGGGCAGCGGGACCGGGCGCAGCGTCTGCGGCAGGGTGCTGCCCTCGAACTTCGACGCCAGCGTGAAGGCGCTCTCACCCTTGTCGGGGGTGAACGCGGCGATGTAGACCAGCGCCTTGACGTTGGGGTTGCCGGTGGCCGCGGCCGAGATGACCATGCCGCCGTAGGAATGGCCGACCAGGACGATCGGGCCGTCGATCTGGGCCAGTTTGGCCTTGAGCTGTGCGGCGTCGGAGGCGACACCGCGCAGCGGGTTCGGGGCGGCCACGACCGGGTAGCCGTCGCGGAGCAGTTCGCGGGTCACGCCGTCCCAGCCGCCGGAGTCGGCGAACGCGCCGTGCACCAGCACGACCGTCGGTTTCGGACCGCGGTCGTGCGTGGCCTGCGCGGCGCTGGGGGCGATCGCCGTGACGCCCGCCACACCCAGCACTGCCGCCGCGGCCACACCCATGGCCAGGAACTTCTTTCTCGGTGACACGTGTGTTTCCTTCCTGAGGTCGGACCGCACCGCGGTCGCGGGTGTGGTCCGGGTCGGTACGGCCGCGGCGGGCCCGTTCGCGGGCCGGTCCGCCACCTGGGGCGACGCGATCCGTGTCGTCCCTGTCCGCACCGACGCTAGGCGGGCCCAGTGCCGAAGCAGTGGCACCCGAGTGCGTTCACGACTCCCGGCCCCCGCTCCCGCGTCACTCAGGCGTAGGCGGTCTGACCTGTGTCTACGTAGTTTCTTCCGTCGAGGTCCGCCAATGCGGCCTGCGCCACACCGATCGACGTGGTGCGGTGCTCGGCGCAGTGGACACCGACGTGCGCGTGCTGTGCGATGCCCCGGTGCCAGGCCCACACCGGGATCTCCACCTCGCACAGCGCCCGCGTGCAGGATGGAGCACGGCTGCCGGCCGTGCCGGGACCGGAGTCGTGGCCGCCGAGGAGGTCGATCGCACGGGTGAGGTGCGCACGCGCCTGCTCCGTGGCCCCGAGCGCGGAGTGTGACCGGCCCAGCGTCAGGTGGACCCGGCCCGCGAAATGGGGCCCGTGCGCACCGGCCAGCGGCAGCGCCCGTACCGCCTCGGCCAGCGACTGCGGCCAGCGCCGCACGTCGCCCAGGCACCGGGCCAGCGCCGCGCGGGCCGTCATCGCGGCCATCCGCGCCGCCGCCGGATCGACCGCACGCGCGTCGAGTTCGCGCAGCACGCCCCGGAACTCCTCGATCGCCTCATCCGGCCTGCCGAACTCCACCAGCGCCTGCGCCAGCCCCATCCGGACCTGCACGTACCCGTCGTGGTCGCCGGCCGTGCCGGCGAGGTCCAGGGCGAGCCGGTACGCCGCCACGGCCTGGCAGGCGTCGGCGCCGAGCCGCCACGCGTGGGCCGCGTGGTGCATCGCCGCGGCCTGCTCCCTGGTGTCGCCGAGGTCCTCGGCCAGCCGGTAGGCCTCCATCGCCAGGTCCACGCCGTAAGCGTGGCGGCGCTGGCAGACCGACACGGCCCAGCCGTAGTAGGCCAGGTGGGTGATCTCCTGCCTGCGGTCGGGCAGCCGGGCCGCGGCCGCCCGCGACAGGCCGAACACCTCCGCCCACCGTCCCGTGTGGACGCTGCGTTCGGCGTGCCAGTGCAGGGCCTCGCCGACGTCGGCGACCCGCTGGTGCCGGCCGTCGGCGGCCGCCGAGCGCAGCGCGGGCAGCCAGTTGTCGGCTTCGGCGCGCAGCCAGGCACGCGCCTGCTCCGGCGAGGCCGACGCGGGCAGACCGGGCCGGTCGTCCGGCCCTGGTCCGCCGGCATCGGGTGCGAACCGCAGCCCGGCCGCGACCGCCGTGTCCAGCAGCCAGTCGCCCAGCCGCCGCCCGGTCCGCGCCCTGGCCTGCGCGGACTCCTCGCAGCGCAGCCGGTCGGCGGCGTAGAGCCGGATCAGGTCGTGGAACCGGTAGCGCTCGCACCCTTCGTGCTGCAGCAGCCCCAGTTCGGTGAGCTCGTCCAGCCTGTCCTCGGCTTCACCGGCGTCGACCTCGGCCAGGACCGCGGCGTGGGCGGCGGCGAAGTCGGCCCCCGGCACGTGGGCCAGCCGCCGGAACACCACCTTCGCCGGGCCGGACAGCTGCGCGTACGACAACGCGAACGCCGCGGCCACGCCCAGGTCCCCGACCTGCAGGTTCGCCAGCCGCCGGTCGGCGTCGGCGAGCCGCCCGGCCAGGTGGCCCATCGTCCACCCGGGACGGCTGGCCAGCCGGGTCCCGGCGATGCGCAGCGCCAGGGGTAGGTGCCCGCACAGCCGGGTCACCGCACCCAGCTCATACCCGGGTGCCTGGTCGAAGGCCCGGCCCGCGACCGCCCGCAGCAGCTGCGCGGACTCGGCCGAGGTCAGCGGCGACAAGCCGATCCGCAGCACCCCGTCCAGCCCGCCCAGCAGCCGGCGGCTCGTCACGACCACCATCCCGGCGCCCGCCCCGGGCAGCAGCGGCCGCACCTGGCGCTCGTCGGCCGCGTTGTCGAGCACCACCAGGCAGCGCCGCTCGCGGGTGATCGCACGCAGCTGCCCGGCCCGCTCCTGCTCGTCCTCGGCGATGCCGCGGGATTCGACGCCCAGCGCGCGCAGCAGCCGCCGCAGCGCCTCACCGGCCCCCATCGGTTCCGGGTCGGTGCCGCGCAGGTCGAGGTAGACCTGCCCGTCGGGGAACAGGTCGCGCAGCTGCTCGGCCGCACGGATCGCCAGCGCCGTCTTACCCAGCCCCGGCTGGCCGTGCACGAGCGCCACCGGTGTCCGGCCGCCGCCCGACGCGGCATGGCCGCGCAGCTCCCGCAGCTCCCGCTCGCGGCCCACGAAGTCCCCGATCCCGCGGGGCAGCTCGCCGGTGCGCGGCCGACCGGCCCGGCCGCCCGCCCGCTCGGCGCGCACCAGCGCGACCAGCCCGGCACGGTCGGGGTCGGCGAGCCCCAGCGCGCCGGTCAGCGCGGCGAGGGTCCGTTCCTGCGGGGCCCGGCTGTGCCCGCGTTCCATGTCGCTGATCGCCCGGCCGCTCACACCCGACGCCGCGGACAGCTCCTCGATGGTCATCCCCGCCGACTGCCGAATCTCCCGCAGCCGCTCGCCGAACGCACAGCCGGTCATCACGCCCTCCGTCGTCGCCGCACCGCCCACCCGAGCGACGATCGCTTCGGTGTGCCTGGCAGGTCACGGTCGCGGTCAATCGTGGGCCGGGCAGGCGGCGACTGCCCAGCCCAGGACCGGTCGCAGTGAGATCTTCGGCGGGCTGTCACAGATCCGGTGCCGGCACGGTCCGCACTGCTGGGGGAACCGGCGAAATCGCCCAAGGGGGCCCTGGACCGGCCACGGCTCAGGTTCTGCCGGCTGCATCCCGCACCACGCTGTCGACGACCGGCGCCGGCGCCCGCGGCCGCTTCCGATTGACCAGGCTGGCGGCCGCCGGGGGCGCGGTGGGGAGGGCGTTCACCGCGCTCGCGGCCGGCGGGCCGCCAGGCTGGGGCTTGGGGAGCAAGGTCAGTGCAGGGCCTCCAGCGCGGGCAGCACCGCCCGGTGGAAGGTCGGGTAGGCGTAGATCATGTGCTGCAGGCTGGTGACGGGGACCTGCGCGTGTACGGCCACGGCCAGCCCGTACAGCACCTCGCCGCCCGCCGGGCCCGCCGAGGTCGCCCCGACCAGCACACCCCGGTCGACGTCGGCGACCAGCTTGACGAACCCGTCGTTGCCCGGCCCGTGGATAAAGCCCCGGGTCGAGGAGTCGATCGGCACCAGGCTGGTCCGCACCCGCAGACCCTGCTCCCGGGCCTGCTGCTCGGTCAGACCGACCGCGGCGATCTCCGGGTCGGTGAAGGTGACCCGCGGCAGCGCCCGGTAGTCGGCGGTCGGCCCCGGCCGGCCGAGGATGTCGCCGACCGCGATCTGCGCCTGGTACGTCGCCATGTGCGTGAACGCGCCGACACCGGTGATGTCGCCGACCGCCCACAGCCCGTCCCCGGCGCGCATCCGGGCGTCCGTGGGCACCGACCGCGCCGCCGGATCCAGCCCCACCGCTGCGACGCCGATCCCGGCCAGGTCCACGCCCCGGCCCGCCGCGACGAGCAGCCGCTGCCCGCGCAGCGGCTCCTGCTCACCCTGCACCCACACCGCGAAACCGGCGCCGTCGTGCTCGACCCGCTCGGCCCGCACGCCGGTGAGCACCGACACCCCGTCGGCTCGCAGCGCGGCGGCGGCCAGCTCCCCCGCCTCGGGTTCCTCCCTCGACAGCAGCCGCTCACCGCCCTCGATCACGGTGACCGCGCACCCGAACCAGGCGAACACCTGGGCGATCTCCACCCCGACCGGTCCCCCGCCCAGCACCAGCAGCGACGCCGGCAGCTGCTCGACCTTCATGACGTCGCGGTTGGTCCAGTACGGCGTCGCGGCGAGCCCGTCGACCGCGGGGATCCGCGGCCGGCTGCCGGTGGCCAGCACCACGCCGCGGCGTGCCTCGTACACCGTCTCGCCGACCGCGACCCGGCGCGGTCCGGTCAGGCGGCCCCTCCCCCGGACGAGCCGCACGCCTTTGGCGGTGAGCCGGCCGGCCGCCGCCCGGTCGTTCCAGCCGTCGGTGGCCTCCTCCCGGATCCGGTCGGCGACGCGGCCCCAGTCGGCGCTCACCTCGACAGTGCCGGCAAGGATCGCCGCCCGGCGGGCCTCGGCCAGCGAGTTCCCCGCCCGAATCATGATCTTGCTGGGTACGCACGCCCAGTACGGGCACTCCCCACCGACCAGCTCCGCCTCGACGCCCACCACGTCCAGGCCCGCCTCGGCCAGCGCACCGGCCACGTGCTCGCCGCCCGGCCCCAGACCCACCACGACGACGTCGGCCTGCTCGCCCATCCCGACTCCTCCACTCATCCCGCGACCAGGTCAGTGCGGCCGGGACCGGTGCCGCACGATCGCCAGCGGAGCCTGCGCGTGATGCAGCACCGCATGGCTGACCGAGCCGAGCAGCAGCCCGCCGAGCATTCCGCGGCCGTGCGCGCCGACGACCACCAGCTGGGCGGTCTTCGACTGCTCCGCCAGCACGTGCGCAGGGGTGCCGCGCACCAGCAGATGCTGGACCGCCACCTGCGGAAAGCGCTCGGCGTACCCGGCGACCGCCTCGGGCAGCACCCGGTCCAGCTCCTCACCGAGCCCGTCGACGTCGTGCACCCGCGGCATCGAGCCGTCACGCAGCGCGGGCGTCGCAAACAGCCACGCGTGCACCGCGATCAGCGGCGCGCTGCGGTTGGCGGCCTCCTCGAACGCGAACCCGACCGCCTCGATCGACAGCTCCGAACCGTCGACGCCGACCACGACCGGCCCGCGGGCGCGCGGCTCGCCGCGTACCACCAGCACCGGGCACAGCGCACGGGCCGTGACCTGCACGGTGACCGAGCCGATCAGCAGCTCGGCGAACCCGCCCAGCCCGCGGTTGCCGAGCACCAGCAGCGCCGCCCCGCGCGACTCGTGCACCATCACCGGGGTCGGCGCGCCGTCGACGACCACCCCGGTGACCGGCACCTCCGGGGCGACCTGGTGCGCTTGCGCCATCGCCTGCTCGACGTACCGCTCGGCCTGATGGCGCAGGCCGCCGTCGGCCGGGCCGCCGGGCGCGGGGCCGACCGGGACGTGCATCAGCGGCCAGATGAACGCGTGCACGATCCGCAGCGCACGCCGCCGGTGGGCCGCCTCCCGGGCCGCCACGCGCACCGCGGCCAGCCCTTCGGCCGAGCCGTCCACGCCCACCACGACAGGGGCACCGGCATTGATCGTCATGGCATGTTCCTTCGCTCGTCCTCGGCGACGCGATACCGGCCGTACCGGCAGCCGCCGTCCTCGTGCATCGGCGACGCTACGGACGCCGAGTGCGCAGGCAGTGGCAAACGAGTGCGTGCGCGGCGTCACCGCCGACGTGGGACGCATACAGCGAAGGGCCGGCCCTCGAACGGCCGGCCCCTCGGTGAACCTGTCAGAGGTGCGCGATCAGTAATAGATGCAGCCGCTACCGTTGATCATCGGCCAGCACAGATTGTTGCGGGTCTGTGAGCCGTACCCGCCGTCGACCTTGACGTTCGGATCGATGTTGTTACGCCAGTAGTTCTGCGCGAACTTCAGCGCCGCCTGGGTCAGGCCCCCGAAGTCGTTGTCGTCGTCGAGCCATACGTAGCCGTCCCAGCCGCCGAAGTTGTAGTTCAGCGCGCGCTGCAGCTGGCCGACCCCGGAGTTGTGCGAGCCGCGCAGCAGCCAGCAGTTGAAGTTGCTCGACCGGTACGCGGGAATCCACGCCGAGTACGTTCCGCTGCCGCCGTAATCGCGGATCAGCACGCCCCCGCCGTCGCACTGTGGGTTGGCCGCGTGCGCCGCCGACGGTCCGACCAGCTGCGCCACCGCCGCAGCGAGGACGATGACGACAACCGCGAGGCCGCGCCGGGTTCCGGACTTGAACATGTCGCCTGGCTCCTCACCCGATTCCTCGGAAAGTGGAATCGCCTGGCCACAGCGTCAACGCCTCGCAGGCCGGCCGGCATGACGGCCGACCGACTCCAGACAGCCACCGCCGTGTGCCTGACAGGCGCGTCCGCGCGGATCCAGACACCGGACCGGACCGGACCGGACACGGGCACGGCTCGGCCACCCTGCCGAGGGCGTCGAGCCCGTGAACAATCGGTCACCGCCCGATAGGATCAGAAATCGAAGGTCATGGTCCCCGGCAGCGAGGCGTACTCGCGATGACCTGGCCATCAGGGAGGTGCCCGATGGACGTAGCCTCTCGCGGCGTCGGCACGACCGGTTCGGTCGACCTCACACCCCTGGTGGACGCGCTGCCCCCCGGCTGTGTCATCACCGACCCGGACCGTATGGACGCCTACCGGTGGGACCGCGCCAACGATCCCCTCGCCGGGGTGCCGCTCGCGGTCGTGCGGGCCACCTGCACCGCCGACGTCCAGGCCGTGATGCGGTTCGCCACGGCGCAGCGCCTCGGCGTGGTGACCCGCGGGGCCGGGTCGGGCCTGTCCGGCGGGGCCTCGGCCGTGGCGGGATGCCTGGTCGTCTCGACCGAGCGCATGCGCGCGATCACGGTGGATCCGTCGTCGCGCACCGCCGTCGTCGAGCCAGGCTTGCTCAACGCCGAGGTGAAGGCGGCGGCCGCCGAACACGGCCTGTGGTATCCGCCCGACCCGTCGTCGTACGAGTTCTGCTCGATCGGCGGCAACGTCGCCACCAACGCCGGCGGCCTGTGCTGCGTGAAGTACGGCGTCACCGGCGACTACGTGCTCGGGCTCACCGTCGTGCTCGCCGACGGCACCGCGGTCGAGCTGGGCGGACCCCGGATCAAGGACGTCGCCGGGCTGTCGCTGACCAAGCTGTTCGTCGGCAGCGAGGGCACGCTGGGCGTCATCACCCGGATCGTGCTGCGGCTCCTGCCCGCCCAGCGGCCGCGGGCCACCCTGGTCGCCACGTTCGCCTCCCTCGACGACGCCACCGGCGCAGTCCTGGCGGTCACGCGTGGCCTGCGCCCGTCGATGCTGGAGTTCATGGACCGCACGTCGATCAACGCCGTCGAGGATCTGACCAGGATGGGCCTGGACCGCGACGCCGAAGCCATGCTCGTCATCCAGTCCGACGAGCCCCACACGCACGCCGCGCAGGAGATCGAACACATCGGCGAGCTCTGCCGTGCGAGTCACGCCGTCGAGGTGTTCACCACCGACGACCCGCAGACCGGTGAGGCGTTCACCGTGGCGCGGCGCATGGCGATCCCGGCCCTGGAGAAGAAGGGTTCGCTGCTGCTGGAGGACGTCGGGGTGCCGGTGCCCGCACTCGGTGCGCTGGTACGCGGCATCGAGGCGATCTCCCGGGCCCGCGAGGTCCTGATCGCGGTCATCGCCCACGCCGGTGACGGCAACACGCACCCGCTGATCGTGTTCGACCCAATGGACGCCGACCAGTCGGCGCGCGCCCAGCGCGCCTACGGCGAGGTCATGGACCTCGCCATCGCCCTGGGCGGCACGATCACCGGCGAGCACGGCGTCGGCCGGCTCAAGAAGGCGTGGCTGCCCAACTATCTCGGCCCGGACGCGCTGGAGCTCAACCGGCGCATCAAAGACTGCCTCGACCCGTCGGGAATCCTCAACCCGGGTGCGGTCTTCTGACCCCGGCGGTCGCCGTCGGCCGATCCGTTCACCTGATCGTCGCCGTCCTGCGGAACACGGGTACCTGACCCCACCGGATAGGGTGACCTATGTGGACGATCGCACCAGCCCCGTCACGCAGTTCTGCGCCAACCTCCGGACCTTGTGGCAAACGTCGGGTCGGGACCTGCCGGGTATCGCCCGGCAGGTGCGCATCAGCCGGACCCAGCTCTACGCGATCCTCGACGGGCAGATCAAACGGCCGCCGGACTTCGAGACCCTGGTGCGCCCGTTCGTGCTCGCCTGCGGCGCGAGCGAGGCCGAACTGGCCGAGTGGCGTCGCCGCCATGACGTGCTCGTCGGCGTCCACGAAGGACTGCGGCAGCGGACCGGCGCCAAACCGGCCGGACCCAGCCTGCTGCCCGCGATGGCCGGCAGTTTCGTCGGCCGCGCCGCTGCGCTGAGCGCGCTGGACAACGTTGTCCAGCCCGTCACGGTGGTGTCCGGGCCGCCCGGCATCGGCAAGACCACGCTCGTCGTGCACTGGGCCGCGGGCCAGGCCGCGGCCTTCCCCGACGGCCGCCTGTACGCCGACCTGCGCGGATACGCCCGCGACGGGGACGTCCTCGACCCGGCCGACGCCATCCGCGTCTTCCTCGACGCGCTCGGCGTGCCCGCCCGCGACATCCCCGCCGACCCGGCCGCGCAGGCGGCCCGTTTCCGCGGCCTGGCCGCCGAGCGCCGCCTGCTCGTCGTGCTCGACAACGCCCGCGACACCGACCAGGTGCGCCCGCTGCTGGCCGCCGGCCCCGGCGTGCGCACGATCGTGACCAGCCGCAGCCCGCTGACCTCGCTGGTCGCCGAGTACGCCGCCGTGCCGGTGCCCGTCGACCTGCCCAGCCAGGCCGAAGCCGTCGAGCTGGTCCGCTCGCGCCTGCCCGGCTCCGCCGACGACACCGCGGCCGCCGACGCCGTCGCCGCCTGCGGGCGGCTGCCGCTGGCGCTCGCGCTGACCGCCGCCCGGGTCGCCCAGACGGGGTCGCCGCTGGCGACGGCCGCCGCCGACCTGCGCCGGGCCGGCTCGCGCAGCCACGACAGCCTGCATGCCGTGTTCTCCTGGTCGTACGCGGCGGTCGGCCCGGCGGCCGCGCGGCTGTTCCGCCGGCTCGGCCTCACCGCTGGACCCGACATCGGCGACGACGCGGCCGCCGCCCTCGCCGGAGTGCACGACGCCCGTCCCGAGCTTGACGAACTGGTCGATGCCGGCCTGCTGGTCGAGCACCGGCCGGGCCGCTACCAGCTGCACGACCTGCTCCGCGACTACGCCCACGAGCTGGCCCGCACCACCGACACCGGCGACGAGCGCCGCGACGCGCTGACCAGGCTGCTCGACCACTACACGCGCAAGGCCCACGAGGCCGACCGGGTCCTGAACCCGATCCGCCCGGCGATCCCGCTGCCGGTGCCGCCCGCCGAGGGCAGCCACCGGCCCGACTACCGCACGGCGCTGGCCTGGCTGGAAGCCGAACGTTCGGTGCTGCTGGCGACCCTGCGCCAGGCCCGCGACGACGGCCAGGACCAGTACGCGTGGCAGCTCGGCTGGGCCCTGGACACGTTCCTGTACGAGCAGCACCGCTGGCACGACGAGGGGGCGGCGTGGGCGGTGGCGCTGCGGGCGGCGACCGCGTCGATGGACCATGCGGCTGCCGCGCACGCCCACCGGTTCCTTGGGGCCGTCGCGGGGCGTCTGCAGCGGTTCGCCGACGCGTACACGCACATGCACGAGTCGATGCAGCTGTGCCGGGACATCGGGGACCACCGCGGGGAGGCCGAGACCGAGTTCGTGCTGTCCTACGTGTGCTTCCTGCAGGGCGACCTCGCCAAGGCGCTGGCCCACGTCGAGCGGTCCCTGGAGCTGTGGTCGGGTCTGGACGACCCGAGCTGGGCGGGGCGGGCCGCCAACGGCGTCGGCCTGTACCTGGCCTACGGCGGGGACCCGGCGGCGGCGATCGGGTTCTTCCGGCGGGCCGCCGCCGACCAGCACCTGGCCGGTGACACCGTCAACGAGGTGGTGTCCCTGGATAACATCGGCCAGGCCCACTACGCCCTCGGCGCGTACGCCGCCGCGGTCGAGCAGTACGACATCGCCCGTGACCTGGTCCGGCAAGTGGGCGATGCGATCCTGGACGCGCAGCTAGCCAACCATGCCGGTGACGCGTTCCAGGCGCTGGGCGAGCACGCCACAGCCCGTGAACGCTGGGAGCACGCGTACAAGCTGTACGCCAACGCGGGCCACCCGGTCGCCGACGACGTCGCCCACAAGCTCGCCGTGCCGCAGCCGGACCCGGACGACAACCGGTGAGCGGGGGTCCTGCGGATCAGCGCCGGTAGCACCGCCAGGCGTACGCGTCGTCCTGGTCGGTGGTCCGCGCGTAGGCGCCCTTGCCGTAGGCGTCGGCGCACGCGACGTCCATGTCGACGGCTCGCACGAACACCAGCAGCCGTACGCACTGCCAGCCGCCGTCCGCGCGGGGCGTCGCCACGGAGCCGTTCACATGCCGCCGGCAGTACTTCGCCGCGAGGTCCTGCACTCCGGCCGCGTCGGCGGGGCCGAGCGGCTCCGGGGCGGGTGACCGCGACGGACCCGTGGCCGCGGGTCGTGTCGGGACCGCCGAGGTCGGCGCAGGCGCCGATGTCGGACTGGCGCTGGCCGGGGGCGGCCCGGCGGTCGGTTGCGCCGCGCCGATCGACCAGTGGCCGTCGGGTGTCGTGTCCGGATGCCACGACGGCGCGGAGCCCGCGTCGTCGCCGCCGGCGAACAGCGGCTGGATGCAGAGCAGCACGGCCAGGGCGGTGGCGGTGAACAGCCACCACCGTCGTCGGCGGCGTCGCCGCTGTTCTTCGCCGTGCTGCGGGAGTGCGTCCGGGTGCTCTGCGCCCGCTGCGGTCGTCTCGTCTGGCACGTGTGCTGTCCTCCTCGCGACGCTGCGACGCCTGGTCGGCCTGTGCCACGGCGCTCGGGCGCGGCCGGGGTGGGGCGGCGGCGGGCCGACCTAGGGGGACGTCACTTTCCTTCATCACCTTCGTGATCAACGCACATAATGGGCACCCGTCCGGATCGGCGCAAGCCGGGACCGCCTCGCGACCGGCCCGCGCGGCCATCCACCCGACCCGCACCGGGCCGAGCCCCGCCCCCTTATCGGACCGTTTGACCCCATAACCGCAGCATTTGCCCTAGCGTCTGGGAGTAAACCGGTGGCGATGACGCGCCCGGTCGAAATCAACGACACCCGGGGACACGCATGATGACCTTGGCCCAGTCGTCGTTCGGCAACGGCGACTTCCTGCTGTTCATGTTCGAATTCTTCTTGTTCGTGATCTGGTTCTGGCTGCTGATCATGATCTTCTCGGACCTGTTCCGCGATCACGAGACCTCAGGCTGGGCGAAGGCCCTGTGGACCATCCTGGTCATCGTCCTGCCGTTCATCGGCATCCTGCTCTACCTCATCGTGCGCGGCCGAGGCATGACCGACCGCGCCCTGAAGCAGCAGCAGGCCATGAAGCAGCAGATGGACGCGCAGATCCGCGCCGCCGTCGGCACGGGCGCCTCGCCCGCCGACCAGATCGCGCAGGCCAAGTCCCTGCTCGACACCGGAGCGATCACCCAGGCCGAGTTCGAGGTGCTCAAGAGCAAAGCCCTGTCGTCCTGACCCGCGCGCGGCGATCTCGCGGAGCTGCGGCTAATCGTCGGTGCGCAGGCCCAGCGAACTGTGCAGGATCACCGCCGGCGGCACCTCACGAGGCGGCGCGCTGAGCTTCACCAGCTCCGCGCGCAGGCCGGTGGCCGGCTCACCGAGCACGATCGCGGCGAGGACGAGCTCCAGCATGACCCGGTCATACTCGGGTGTCGGCCGGCGGTACCTCTCCTGCTCGTTCTCGACGACGGCCGCGGTGACCTGAAGGCCGACCGCGGTTTCGGAGAACGTCGCCTCGTAGATGGTGTGACCGGTCCAGCTCCGCAGGAAGTGCACGACCCGCCCCTCGGCGAACACATTCCACTTCTCGTCCATGTCCCTGGCCCGGTAGCCCGACTGGATCCGCTGCCACTGCTCGCCGGTCCATACACGATCCGGCAGGATCGCCATGGGCTGGGGATCCAGGATGGGCAGGATCTTTCGCAGCGATGCTCGTGTCACGGCGGCCGACATCGGGTGATCATATGCGCACCCCGGCGTCCGGCACCCAGGCATATTCGTGGGCTCCGGGGTGCGCATCCCATGATCTGCGTCGATCACTCGGGGCAGCAGGCGCATCCGGCCGATGCCATAGTGGCGCGATGAAGGCGGACCTGCAGAACTACCTCCAGGGCGGGCGCGAGTCGCTGCTGTGGAAACTCGACGGGCTCGGCGAGTACGACATCCGGCGGCCACTGACCCGGACCGGCACCAACCTGCTCGGCCCGGTGAAGCACTCCGCGGCCACGGAGATCCTCTACTTCGGTGTCGTCTTCGGGCGGCCGTTCGAGCAGGAGTTGCCGTTCGTCGGCGAGGGTGCGACGGCCAACGCCGACATGTGGGCGACCGCGGAGGAGACCCGCGAGGAGATCGTCGACCTGTACCGGCGTGCGGCCGCCCACGCCGACGCGACCATCGAAGCCCTGGCGCTGGACGACGTCGGCCGGGTGCCGTGGTGGGGCGATGCGACGCCCACACTGCGCCACGTCCTGGTCCACGTCACCGCGGAGACCCAGCGCCACGCCGGGCACGCCGACATCGTGCGCGAACTCATCGACGGCACAGCCGGGCTGCTGCCCAGCCACGACAACCTGCCTGCCGCCGACGAGCAGTGGTGGTCGGACTATCGCCGGCGCCTGGAACAGGCTGCCCTCGACGCCGACAGGCGGGTGTCCGCCGAAAAGGCGGGCCGCTGACCGCAGGAATGTCGCCTACGGCCAGCGGCAGGTGCGTCGAGTCTGGTCGGGGGTCAGCGCGATGGCGTCGGCGTGGGACCGGTCAGGGCCTTCAGCTGCTGCTGTTCGCTGGTGGTGGTGGACTTGAGCTGGTCGGCGATGCCCTTGACGGTGGGGTCGACGCCGTTGGCGAGTTCGGCGGTGATGGAACCGAGCAGGCCTTCGTGGTTGGTGGAGAACAGCTCGACGATTTTGGCCTGGAACTGTTCGGGGCTCAGTCCCTTCAGGGCGGCAGCGTCGGGCATGGCCGGCATCGACGGCATCGCGTTCGGCGCGGCCGACGCCATGGCGGGCATGGACGCCATCCCGCCCGGTGCGGCCGAGGGCACGGGCAGGTTGTGCTGGGTGAGCCAGGCGGTGAGCTGGTCGATCTGCGGCTGCGACGCCGATTCGACCTCGGTGGCGTACTGCTTGAGCCCGACCGACTGGGCGCCTTCGACCGCCTGCTGGGCGAGCCAGCGGGCCTGCTGCCGTAGCGCGATCGCCTGCTGGGCGAACTGGACGTCGGTGTTGTTGTACTGGGCGGAGGCGCTGGGCTGCGCGGCCACGACGGCCGGCGCGGCCGGTGTCGCGGGGGTGGTGGTGCCGCAGCCGCCGACGAGGGCTCCGCCGGCCACGGTCATGGCGGCGAGCAGGGCCAGTGATCGAGTGCGGGTGTTCATCTGCAGCATCCTCCGGTGATCGGCACACGAGTCCTCGACCACCGTATGTCGCACATAGGCGTTTTGATGGCGATTCAGGCGATCAGCCGTATCGGCAGGTAGCTGCATTCGCGCGCACGGCAGCCGGTTGCCCGGCCGTTCAGACGCCGGAGCCCGACACTGTCACGGGGCGAACGGGTCCCAGTCGGTGCCGTAACGGAGCAGGGACTGCGCGAGATCGGGGTGCGCGGCCGCCCACCGCGTGTCGAAGAGGAACAGCTGCTCGTAGCCGAAGAAGTCGTCGATGTAGCGAGCAGCCTGGGCGATGTGCTCGGCGACTTCGAGGCGCGCCTGCGGCGGCGGCTCCGGCAGCTTCCACGTCAGGATCTGCTCGTGGCTCGGCGCGGTCCACACCCCCCGAACCGACAGGTCGTACGGTTCGAGGCAGAGGTAGCGGTCGAGGGCGGGGCCGATGCCGTCGTCGTCGGGCCCGACGAGGGAGCGCAGCAGATCGGCGTCGAAGCTCTCCCAGGACACCGGCTCGGCTGCGCCGCGCAGATGGTCGGCGAGTCCGGGCAGGTCGACGCCGCGGAAGACGATCATTTCCCGCCGGTTGAGGTTCGTGGCCCTCGGCTCGGGATGCTCCCAGGTGACGCGGACCAGGTAGACCGAATCCGGACCGGGGCCGCTGGGGTCCGCGACGCGGAGCGCGACATCGGGGGTGAAGGCCGCGCCGGACGCGGCGGCGTCGGACGGCAGCGGCCAGGAGTCGTTCACCAGGTACGCGAGCCGGTCGGGGTGAGCGGTGACCGCCTCGTCCTCCAGGAAGAAGTAAGCCAGGTCGACCTCGTCGTCGTCGGTGCGCACCCGCAGCCCGCGCCCGTCGAGGCGGATCGGGTCCTCGGACTCGATCCACAGGTGTTCGTCGAGCAGTTCGCGCAGCTCGTCGAGGGTCTGCGGGCAGGGCAGGGAGTGTTCCTCAATCGCCTCGAAGATCGTGTCGAACCCGTAGGGCCCGCCGTTCAGCTCGGCATCGAGCAGCCCCAGCGGGTCCTCGTGGTGCCAGGCGCGCTGGATCCAGCCGAGCACCGTCGTCTCCGGCAGGTGCAGGACCAGTTTGCTGAGCGGAGAATCCAGGCGCGAGCGCTCCACGAAGTACACGCGAGGGAGCTTACGGCCTGTTTCATAACTCGTCGGAGTTGTGAAACAGCGCCCTTCTCGGGCGTCCGCTCCTCACCCGCGATGGGGTGGGTGCGGTTCC